>JAYSSN010000098.1:0-12672 GCA_043720555.1 Rhodobacterales bacterium
GTGCTGGCGGATGCGCTGGCCGAACATGACCTGACCTTGATCGGCGGCGTGGTGTTCCGCCCGTTCCACGACCCAGCGGCATGGGATGACGTATGGGACGCGACCATCCGCACCTGCAAGGCGCTGGCCGCGCACGGGGCGCGGCATCTGGTGCTGATCGACAGCATCTCATCCCGCCGGGCGCCCACGGCCGGGCGGGCGGCGGAGGCCGAGCAGATGGGGGCGGCGGAATGGGCGGGTTTTGTCGACCGCATCCGCACGGTGGCGCAATTGGGCGCGGATCATGGGTTGACCGTGGGCATCCATGCCCATGCGGCGGGTTTCATCGACTTTGAGCCAGAGCTGGAACGGTTGCTGGCGGACATCGACGACACCCTGCTGAAAATCTGTTTCGACACGGGGCATCATTCCTATGCGGGCTTTGACCCGGTGGCGTTCATGCGCCGCAATATGGGCCGGATTTCCTATGTGCATTTCAAGGACATTGATCCGGCGGTGAAGGCGGATGCGATCGCCAGACGCACGGGGTTCTATGAGGCGTGCGGTCAGGGCATCTTCTGCAACCTGGGCAAGGGGGATGTGGATTTCCCCGCCGTCCGACACCTGTTGCTGGAGGCGGGATTTGATGGCTGGTGTACGGTCGAGCAGGATTGCGATCCTGCGGGCGGCACCTCGCCCGTGGCCGATGCGCGCGCCAACCGGGCTTATCTGTCCTCGATCGGGTTTTAGGGAGCATGACATGGCACGTCTGAACTGGGGCATGATCGGCGGCGGCGATGGCAGCCAGATCGGCCCGGCCCATCGGCTTGCTGCCGGGCTTGATGCGCATTTCAGCTTTGCGGCGGGAGCGCTGGACCATGACGCCGCTGCGGGGCGCGCCTTTGGCGTTCGGCTTGGGCTGGCACCCGACCGCGCCTATGGTGACTGGCGCGCGATGCTGGAAGGTGAGCAGGGCCGCACCGACCGGGTTGATCTGGTGACCGTCGCCACCCCAAACGCCACGCACTACGAAATTTCGAAGGCGTTTCTTGCCGCGGGGTTCAACGTGCTGTGCGAAAAGCCGATGACGGTGACGGAATCCGAGGCCGAAGACCTTGTGCTGACCGCCCACAAGGCCGGGCGCATTTGCGCGGTGAATTATGGCTATAGCGGCTATGCGCTCGTGCGGCATATGCGGGCCATGGTGGCGCGGGGCGATCTGGGCAAAATCCGCCTTGTCGTGGCGGAGTTTGCTCATGGCCACCACGCCAATGCGGCAGATGCGGATAATCCGCGCGTCCGCTGGCGCTATGATCCCGCGCAGGCAGGGGTATCGGCGCAATTTGCCGATTGCGGGATACACGCGCTGCACATGGCGTCGTTCGTGACCGGGCAAGAGGTGGCAAAACTGTCAGCCGACTTCGCATCCTGCCTGCCGGGGCGGGTTCTGGAAGATGATGCGATGGTCAACTTCCGCATGGATGGCGGGACGGTGGGGCGGCTGTGGACATCATCGGTGGCGATTGGCCGCCAGCATGGCCTGACGATTCAGGTGTTTGGCGAAACGGGCGGGATGCGCTGGGCACAAGAGCAGCCAAACCAGCTGTACTACATGCCGCTGGGCCAGCGGATGCAGATCATCGAACGCGGCGAGGGAAACCTGTCGCCCGAGGCCGACCGCGCATCGCGCGTGACCGTGGGCCATGCCGAAGGGATGCCGCTGGCGTTTGGCAATATCTACCGCGATCTGGCCGAAAGCCTGACCGCAGCCCGCGAGGGACGCGTGCCGGACCCCGCGGTGACGCTGTTTCCGCGTGCGGAAGACGGGCTGCGGTCGATTGCGGCGATCCATGCTGCCGTGGCCTCGGCCAAGGCGGATGGCGGTTGGGTGGATGCGCGGCCGCGGATGTTCCGTTAAGCGGTGTGCAGCCAATCCAAGCAAGATTGGCTGCACACCAAGACCACAGACCGGCTGAAATTATTGCGTTTTGTTTCTGGTCTGGTGAACCGGATCACATGCAAGGCGCGTCAGGGCAGGGGCCGCAGCGTGCCGCGTTCGACGATGTGACAGGGAAAAAGACGGGTTTCGGGCAGGCGGGTCGGGTCGGCAAGGGCCAGAATGGTGAGGTCGATGGCTGACTGCACGATCTGTTCAAAAGGCTGATGGATCGTGGTCAGGTTGATGTTGGCCCAAGCGGCCATTTCCATATCATTCAGACCGATCAGGCCCAGATCGCCAGGCACCGACAGCCCCGCATCCTGTGCCGCCGACAACGCACCGATCGCCAGCACGTCGTCGCCGCAAAAATATGCCTCGGCCCGGTTTCCCGCCAGAATGCGGGCCATCTGCGCGCGCCCCTCATCAAATCCATAGCGCACCGCGAATGACACATCCGCAGGAACGCGCGCCGCGCGCGCCACGGCAAGAAACCCGGCCAGCCGGTCTTGCGTCGTCGACGCCGCCTCTGGCCCGCCCATGAAGCCGATCCGCCGATAGCCCCGCGCGATCAGCGTCTGTGCCGCCATCCCGCCCGCCGCGACATTGTCAATCGCCACCACATTCACCTGTGGCGTAGGCGTCACCCGCCCGAACGCATGCACCACCGACATGCCCGCAACCTGAAACGCCCGGGCAAAGCCATCGGGGACGTGCGACGAGGCCACCACAACGGCGTCGACCGAGTATTGCTGCAGCAAGTGTACCGACTGCGCCGGATCGGTTTCCTCTGTCAGGTTCACCAGCAAGGGCCGCAAGGCTCGTTGCTGCAGGCCGCGGGTGAACAGATCGAAAATCTGCAAGAAGACAGGATTGTGAAAGTTGTTCGAGACCAGACCGATCATCTGGGTCCGGCGCGTGGTCAGACTGCGCGCCAGCAGGTTCGGACGATAGCCCAGCTCTGTCGCTGCCGCCTCGATCCGCGCGCGCATCCGGGCGGAAATCGACGCACCTTCGGTAAAGCTGCGCGACACCGCCGCGGTCGATACACCGGCGCGTTCGGCCACATCTTTCAAAGTCACGACCATTTTTGCCCCCGGGGCCGACGACGTGTTCCCCGTTTAGCGCAACGCAAACGCAATGTCATGGTGTCGGCGGCGCATTGATCTGGGCGGGCCGGGGCTCTGATGATGTGACCGCTCTCGTCTGTGGATCATCGCCGACCCACCGTGGCACATCGATGCCGTCGGGGGGCGGTCGCATCAGCAGAACCATCCGGGGGCAGCATCGCGGGCCATCCTGGCTGGCTGCGTGACAGTGGCCGCCAAAGCCGAGGTGTGACGGTCGGATATGCGCTGATGGGCGCCTCAAAGACCGGGCGTCCGGATGGAACGCTGGCGCGCGTGAATTCCCACCCCTTGAAACGCTGGCGCAGGCGAAGATCGACACCAGGTTGCAGGCCATCAAACCCGCGCCTGAATCTGGCATCCCCACGATCCCGATCCCGTTCGATCTTTTCACCCGCGAGGATATCTGAACCGAGGATCCCAGCGGCACCAGACCGATGACACTGTATTATGAACTGTGATGAAAACGCGCGGTGGTGCTGGCCGGCCAACATGACGGAGCGCGGCCTGACGGCCCGCCTGCGGTAACCGAACGCCACGAGCTGGATCTGCTGATCCGTGTTTGGCAGCGTTTGCATCCTGATCGCGCCGCAGCGGCGCGCGCGCCACGGGCACAGGCACCAATGGTCATCTGGGCCGTATCCATCCGCTGCGATGGGGACGACCGCTGGCAGAAGGCCGGAATGAAACGGGACAAATTCAGTGGCGCGATTCGCCGTGCGGGGCCTTTCCCGGTGGCCGGGCCTGAGTCGCGGGCGATAATACAACCTGGACAGGTATCTTTCATCCATCCGGACGATGCGGCGGGGTGGGCCGGGGTGCAATCTGTTGGTGAGCCGTGAGGGTGCACCTCCGGTTCGCGCAACCCGCCGGACCGGACCGGTTCAAAATTAGCAAACGACCGAAGGAGATTTGAAATGAAAGATGCACTGTTGAAGCTCTGGATCCGCTTCCGCCACGACGACGAGGGCGTGACGCTCGTTGAATACGGCATCGCGCTGACACTGGCGATCGTTCTCGGTACCACCGCTCTTGCCGCGCTCGGGACGGCGGTCGGCGGCAGCATGGGTTCCGCAGCCGGTCTCATGCCGTAACCCGCTGTGCATGCATCATTTCCGCCAGCCGGACATCCGGCTGGTGGTTAACCGACCAACAGATTTTCTCGGCACGCACCGGAGGTTAAGTTCATGGGCATCCGTTCAATCCTCGTCGCCCTTCTCGGCATCACGGTGGCGGGCGGCTCGGCTTTCGCCACCCGCGAGTACCTGATCATCCAGACCGCCAATGCCGCGGTCGACCCGCAGTCGACACTGGTGAACGTGGTCGTTGCCGCCACCGATATTCCCTATGGCCAGCCGATCCTGCCGCAGTCGTTGCAGGTTATTCCGTGGCCGCGCGAGGCGCTGCCTGCCGGAGCCTTTACAGACATGGCGCTGGTCATTCCGACCCCCGGCCAGCCGCCGCGCCGGGCGATCCGGGGGATGGTGCAGGGCGATCTGCTGCTGGCCTCCAAACTCTCGGACTTCGGCGAAAAGGTGACGCTGGTGCAAAGCCTCGGGCCGAATACACGGGCGATGGCGATCAAGGTCGATGCCGAAACCGCCGTCGGCGGATTTGTCACCCCCGGCGATACCGTCGATATTCTGCTGACCCAGGGAAAGGATGCGGCGATGAGTGCCGTTACCATCCTGCAGAACATCCGTGTTGTCGGCGTCGACCAGGAGGCCGATGAAGGCATGGACCAGCCCGAAATTGCCCGCACCGTCACGGTGGAGGTCACCCCTGAACAGGGCCAGGTGCTGGCGCTGGCGCAAAAGGCAGGGACACTGGCCCTGACGTTGCGTGCGCTCGACTCGGCAGTCGATGAACCGCTCCAGTCACTGAAGCTCAGCGACATCCTGCGCACCGAATCCCCCGCCGCGGTTGAAGAGGCGGTGCGTCAAACGATCCGCGTCCGGCGCGGCAATGCGCTGGAACTGGTCGAAGTGCAGTAAGCCGCCGCGTTTCGGCGGATGCCTGCAGAGCGTGCACTGGTTGGACCGGACCGGCCCACCCCCCATTGCCCCCAACCCGAAGGCTGAACGATGCGCCCCCTGACCAACATCACGCGCGACGAAGACGGGGTGATCCTCGTATTCTGGGCGATGGCGCTGGCGGTGATCTGCGGGATTGTGGCGCTGTCTTTCGACTTTGGGCAGATGGCGGCCACCAAATCCGAGCTGCAGGTTTACGCCGACCATGTCGCCCTCGCCGCGGCAGGAGAGCTGGACGGCAAGGATGACGCAATAACCCGTGCCACCGCCGCCGCCGCCAACCTGATTTCCGACCAGCAAACCTTTGCCACCGGGTCACGGACCCTGGGCGCAGGCGACTATACGCTGACGTTCTATGCCGTGCTGCCGGGCAGCGACCTGGCGGCGCTTCCGGCCCCGACGGTCGATCCGAACGATGCTGCCTATGTGCGTGTGTCCGTCACCCCCCGCTCCGTGGGGTGGAAATTCGGCAACGTGCTTTATGGCCTGATGGGCACCACCCCTGCGGCAACCACGTTCGGCGCCACGGCTGTGGCGGGCTTTACCCAGTTCGCCTGCGACATCACGCCCCTGATGTTCTGCCTGCCAGATGCCGACTACCTCGCCGATGCCAATGTCGGCGATATGCTTTTACTGCGCTCCGGTGGACAGGGTGCGGCATGGGGGCCGGGCGATTTCGGCTTTCTCGACCCGAACAAGATCGCGGTCGATGCCAACGGCCCCTGTGGTGGGCTGAACGGCGCGCAGCTCGACGCGTGCCTGATCGGTGCCGAAGGCAGTGTTACCCGCTGCTTCAGCCAGCGCGGCGTTGACACCGAACCCGGTCAGAAGGTCGGCATCGAGGACGCGATCTTCAACGTGCGGTTCGATATCTACAAGTCGGTCATGAACGGCAAGAGAAACGATGCCCGCTATGCCCCCGCACCAAACGTCATCAAGGGGCTGGTGCCAAACGGCGGCACCGGGGGCAACGGTCCGCAGTGTATCGGGCAGAACGAACAACCCTCGCCGAACACGGTTGGCCTGCCGCGCGACGACTGCTTTGGCGCGGGCAGCTGCACGCGGTTTGGCAATGGCAACTGGTCGGCCGGACGCACGGCCTATGTCGCGGCAAATTACGGCGGGACCGACCCGTATGCCGGGCAGCCGAGCCTCACCCGTTATGCATATTACAAAGCCGAAATTGCGGCGGCAGGCGGTGGCGCGTCCCGCACCGGCATTCTGACGGGCCGCGCCGAAACCGGCCGCCCGATGTGTTCGCCGAACCAGTCGCTCGACCCCGACCGCCGCACCGTGATCGCCGCCGCCGTCGACTGCGACGCAAATCCGATCAACGGCCGTGCGACGGGGGTTCCGGTCGAGGAATTCTTCAAGCTGTTCCTGACCGAACCCGTTGGTGACGATGGACTGAGCCCCCCGACGCTTGACCTTTGGGCCGAGGTGATCGGTTCGGCGGGCGGCAATGGCGGTTCGGGTGGTGGTGCAGGCATCATCCATGATGTCGTTCAGTTGTACCGGTGATGCGATGAACCGTTTCCTGCGCCACGCTTTGCCCCACACACTGCGCCGCATCGGCAGATCCGAGGATGGCGCGATCCTGGTGGAGTTTGCACTGGTCCTTCCGATGATGCTGCTGGTGTTTGCCGTGATCGTCGAAGGCAGCCGTCTGTTCTATTCGTATCAGACGACGATCAGCGGTGTCCGCGATGCGGCGCGCTATCTCGCGCGGGTCGTGCCCGCCAACATCTGCATCGCGGGTGGCAGCGTCACCACCCACACCGCCAAGCTGACCGCGATCGTGACACAAAGCGTGACCGGCAGCAGCGTGATCCCGTCCGGCGTCACCGTAACCTCGGTTACGCCCAGCTTTGCCTGCCACCCCGGCGCGTACCGCGGCGGCGGCAATGCAGCGGTGGCACAGGTCACGGCCACCATCACCGTCACCTTCCCGTTCGGCACCATCTTTTCGCTGTTCGGCGGCACCATTCCGACGCTGACCACCTCCGTCACAGACAGATCAAGGATATTCGGCGCATGATCCGGGCCTTTCATCAAGCCTTCCGGGCACGACCTCTGATCCGCGATGACAGTGGTGCGGCGCTGGTGGAACTGGCCATCGTGCTGCCTTTGTTTCTGCTGCTGTTGTTCGGACTGATCGACTTTGGCCGCCTCGGCTTTGAGACGGTGATGGCCGAAAAGGCGATGGACCGCGCGGCGCGGATTGCGGCAACCCGGCCAGCGGCCTGCCCCGGCGTTCCGAACTTCAATCTGCGCGGCACCGTCCCCGCCAATACCGTCCCGCCCCGGTTTGGCACCAGTTGCAGTTCGGGTGCGACGATCTGTGCCAATCCCGGCGCCATTGTCTGTACCGGGGTCGCCACCAATCCGACGGTGGCCGAAATCTGGACCGGAATTGCACCTTTGATGCCGCACGGCGCCACAGTGTCCAACCTTCGGTTCAGTTACACCTTCGACAGAAATCTTGGCTTTCTCGGTGGCCCTTACGTGCCCGTCGTGACGGTCGAGCTGCAAAACCTCAGCTTTCAGTTCGTCTCGCCCCTCGGGGGGCTCGCGGCGCTGGCCGGTGCGACCGGGACCTCCAACCTCGGGGCGCCAAGGCCGTTTCCGTCAATGAGCGTATCGCTGCCTGCGGAAGACCTGGCCCAAGGGAACGACGGGTGATTGCCATGATGCATGATCAAGGACAACTGACATGACAACCCCGACCCGATCCATTCTGGTGATTTCGCCCGATCGCAACGTCACCGATGCCCTTGCCGCAACGGTAGCGGGTCTGCCCAACCTGCGCATGAAAGCTGAAACAAACATGCTTTCGGCCATAAACGGCTACGCTTCAAAACTCGTGGTCGGGCATGACGTGGTGGTGTTTCAGACCGATCCGGGCAATCCGGCCGAAATGGCCGCCATCGCCGCGCTGGCTGGCAAGCGGTCTGCCGGGGCGATATTCGTGGCGCTGGCCGACAGTTCGATCTCGCTGGCCCAGGTGCGTGCCCTGACCGATGCCGGGGTGGACGAAGTGCTGCCAATCCCGGTCGCGGGCGACGATCTGGGTGCCCGGCTGGCGCGGATCGGGCGCTCTGGCGCAACCGGAAACGCCACATCCGGCGCTGCAACGGCGACCGGGCGCGTGATTGCGCTGGCGCAATCGCGCGGCGGGATCGGGGCCACGACAATCGCGGTAAACCTTGCCGACCAACTGACCGGCACCCGCCGTTTTCTGCGCCGTACCCCCCCAAAGCGGCGCGTAGCGCTGGTCGATCTTGATATCCAGTTTGGCACTGTGGGAACGCTTCTTGACCTGCCCGAGCAGGACACCCTGTTGCAACTGGCGCTTGACGGCACCATCCCGGACGCAAACTTTCTCGAACAATCCATGACGGTGTTGCCTTCGGGCCTGTCGGTGCTGGCCGCGCCGTCGAAATTTGCGCCGCTGGATGCGCTGCGAGGCGATCAGATCGCTGCAATTCTGGATGCGCTGCGTCAGACCCATGATTACATCGTGGTCGATCTGCCGCGCGCGCTGGTCGGGTGGATCGAGCCGGTTCTGAACCGCGCCGACACGGTGATTGTTGTTACCGATACTGCTGTGCCGTCGATCCGCCATTGCCGACGGCTGATCGATTTTTACACCAACGACCACGCGACGCTGCCGGTGCAGGTGATTGTCAACCACGAAGCGCGCCCGCTGTTTCGCAGCGCGGCACAGCGCGAGGCAGTCCAGGCACTGGACCGAAAGATCGACCACTGGTTGCCGCACGATCCGCGTCCGGCCCGCGCCGCAATCGACCAGGGCAAGCCCCTGTCGGCCGTGGCCGCGCGGGCACCGTTGACCCGGGCGATTGCGCGCCTCGCAGCGTCAGTCCAGACGTCGTTTCCCGCCGCACATCACGTCAATCTGCTTAAGTAGGAGTTCGCATCAGTGTTCAAACAGTTCACCAGATCCGGCGGGGCCGCAGGCTCGAACGTCATCGACCTTGGCGCCAAGGCCGCCGAGCTATTACCCCAGAGCCGGCCCGAACCGTCGGCGCAGGAAACCGAACTGATGGTGCGGCTGGAACTGAAAAGCCGCCTGCACGACGTGTTGCTGGACCGCCTGAACCTCGCCGTCATCGATAAGGTCCAACCCGAGGAGTTGCGCCGCGAGGTGGCACAGCTGGTGTCGCAGGTGCTGACCGAAGAAAAGAACCCGATGCGCGCCGAAGAATTCAAGCAATTGATCGACGAACTTCTGGACGAGGTCCTGGGATTCGGCCCGCTGGAGCCGCTGCTGGCCGACCCGACAATCAACGACATTCTCGTGAACTCGCATCGTTCGGTCTATGTCGAGCGCTTTGGCGTGCTGGAGAAAAGCAAGGTGCGGTTTCGCGACGAACGCCACTTGTTGCGGATCATCGACAAGATCGTCTCACGCGTCGGTCGCCGTGTCGATGAAAGCCAGCCTTGGGTGGATGCACGACTGGAAGATGGCAGCCGGGTCAATGCGATCATCCGCCCCTGTGCGATCGACGGACCGTCGGTATCCATCCGCAAATTTTCGCGCACGCCACTGACAATGGAGCGGCTGCACGAACTTGGGGCGCTGTCGCGGCCTGCGGCAAAGCTGTTGCAGGGCCTCGTGCAGGCCCGGCTGAACGTGCTGATTTCGGGCGGGACCGGCTCTGGCAAGACGACGATGCTGAATGCGATGTCGTCGTATATCGACGACCGCGAGCGGGTCGTGACCATCGAGGACGCGGCGGAACTGCAGTTGCAACAAGAGCATGTGGTCCGGCTGGAGACCCGTCCCGCAAGTCCGGGTGGTGCGGGGGCTGTCACGCAGCGCGATCTGGTCCGAAACGCGCTGCGGATGCGGCCAGACCGGATCGTCATCGGCGAGGTGCGGGGCGCCGAGACGTTCGACATGCTGCAGGCGATGAATACCGGGCATGACGGGTCCATGACGACTGTCCATGCCAATACTGCCCGCGATGCTCTGGGTCGGCTGGAGCAGATGGTGACGATGATCGGCATGGATTTCCCGCTTTCGGCGATCCGCTCGCAGATCGCAGCCGGTCTGAACGTCGTGGTGCAGCTCAATCGCCTCAGCGACGGAAAGCGCCGCGTGATGAGTATTTCCGAAATTACCGGGATGGAGGGCAATGTCGTGACAATGCAGGACATCTTTGTTTTCCGCAAAACCGGCAGGTCGGAAACCGGTGATGTTTTGGGTGAGTTCATCGCGACCGGCATCCGGCCCAAATGTGCCGAACAACTCGCATCCGCCGGATTCGAGCTACCCGCCGAGTTGTTCCTGCGCGAAGGTCCACGCCCATGAACCCGCTTCCGTCGTTCGAACTCGATCTGCTGGCGTCCGTCGGCGTCTTCCTCGGTGCCTTGCTGATCTACGAGGGCTTGCTGCAGCTTTTGGCGCCGCGCGAAACCGGTACGGCGGCCCGCAGCCGCCGGATGCGTCTGGTCGCCGCGGGCACGTCGACAGAACAGCTTTTGCAGTTGCTGAAGCCGACAATCGGGACCTGGCGGCTGGCGCGCCTTCCGTTTATCGGCACGTTGCCTGCCGATATGCGGCAGGCCGGGCTGATGATGAAACCCGGCACGTTCCTGTCGCTTTGCGTCGGGGCAGCCGCTACCCTTGCTTCGGCGGGATCGGTCATGGTCCCGGCCTCCGCCGCATTTCCCGTGGCCATCCTCGTGTGCCTGATCGTGCCGGTCTGCGCAGTGCGGGTTGCCCGGACCAAGCGGATGACGGCGATGATGCGCCAATTGCCGGATGCGCTGGAACTGATGGCGCGCGGGCTAAAAGTCGGGCATCCATTGAACGCGACCATTGCATCCGTCGCGCGCGAAATGCCCGATCCGATCGGAACCGAATTCGGGATTATCGTCGATCAGATCAGCTATGGCGACGATCTGGTCGAGGCGTTCAGCGAACTGGCCGACCGGGTTGAAACCGAGGATGCGCGCTATCTTGCGGTCAGTGTGGCGATCCAGCGTGGCACGGGGGGCGATCTGGCGGCGGTGCTGGGAACGCTTGCGCGCGTGATCCGTGACCGCATCCGGATGCGCAAGAAAATCAAGGCACTTTCTGCCGAAGGACGGCTTTCGGCGTGGTTCTTGTCGTTCATCCCGGTGGTGATCCTTGTCGCGACCTCGATCACGGCGCCCGACTATTACGGCGGCGTCGTTGATGACCCCGCGTTCCGCCCGCTTGCGGTAATCGTAGGTGTCTTGCTTGTCGTCAATGCGCTGGTGCTGCGGCGTCTCGTCAACTTCCGGCTCTGAAAGGGATGACAATGTCGTCGACAATCCTGTCTTTTCTCGCGGACTACCGGATCAGTCCGGCGTCGCTGTTGATTTTCGGCGTTGGCTTCGGCGCAGTTCTGGCATTCTTCGGCCTGTCCGCCGCATTTGCAAAAAAAGATCCGGTGCTGCGGCGGCTCGCGGCGCAAGGCGGTGCAAACCGCAACAGCGTGGCAGATCGCGGGCTGCTGCACCACGCGAACCCTGATCCGAAAGGGTTGCTACGGTCGTTGATCCCGGCAGACCGCAAGGAAAGGACCATGGTTCAACGGCAACTCGTGCAGGCGGGGCTGACCGGGCGGAACAGCCTGCGCAACTATTATCTGGTCCGGGTCATGTTCGGCCTTCTGCTGCCAGCAATTCTGCTGGGCGCGATTGCGGCCTCGCGGGCGGGGCTTCTGCCACTGCCGACATCGGCCGCGACATTCGTCAACGGCCTCAGCCGGATAGTGCTTTTGCAGGCATTGGCCGTCCTGGTCGCGGTTGGTTTTTTCGGTCCGATTTACTGGCTTCGCGCTCGGTCCGGCGCGCGGCGGCGGGAAATCGAGGAAGCGTTTCCAAACGCGCTGGACCTGATCCAGATCTCGGTCGAGTCCGGGTTGGGCTTTGACGCCGCAATGATCCGCGTCGGCAATGAACTGGCCGCGGTTGCACCCGCGATTTCGCACGAACTTCTGAATGCACAACGCGAGATTCAAGCTGGGCGAAGCCGTGACCGCGCACTGAGCGACATGGCGCAGCGCACCCAGGTTGAAGAGGTCACGTCGTTCGTCAATGTGGTTCTGCAATCCATGCAGTTTGGCACCAACATCTCTGAAGTGCTAACAGGTTACGCGCAACAAATGCGTGGTGACCGCGAATTGCGCGCCCAGGAAAAGGCAAATAAACTGCCGGTGCAGATGTCGGCCGTCATGGCATCGCTCATGCTTCCCGCGTTGCTGATGCTGTCGCTGGGTCCGGTCGTCATCCGCTATGTCCGGTATTTTGCGAACTGACCGCAGGAACGAATCATACCGCGCAGCCAGAATCGTGTGCTGCATTTGCCCAACAATCTAAAAATGTGAGACAATTCGCGCGATTCCCACGAAATACTTCAGAAGTTTGCGACGGCTACTCCCTTCAGGGTTGAAATTTTGCGCACCGATCAACGGAATTGCGGCAAATTGTTGACAGGATCGTGTCGCAATTTAAGATCAGGTTGTTGAAAGGAAATATCGTAAATTTCCGAAGGTTTATTAATTGCCGAGACGGATCGAGCAGCGATTCATTACTGGTGAGC
>JAYSSN010000099.1:0-1914 GCA_043720555.1 Rhodobacterales bacterium
GCAAAACCTGTGTAAATTGCCGCCCGCATATCAATGCCGGAAATGCCGTTGACCGGTGAAGATCATCGCCAGACCTGCGGCATCGGCGGCGGCAATCACTTCATCATCACGCATCGACCCGCCGGGTTGAATAATGGCCGTGGCTCCCGCCTCGGCCGCTGCAAGCAGCCCATCGGCAAACGGGAAAAAGGCATCAGACGCCACCACCGACCCGTGCGTCAGCGGGGTGGCAAGGCCCATCGCCTCGGCCATGTCGAGGCTTTTTCGCGCCGCGATGCGGGTACTGTCGATCCGGCTCATCTGGCCTGCACCAATGCCGACAGTGGCGCCACCCTTGGCATAGATGATGGCGTTGGATTTCACATGCTTGGCCACCGTCCAGGCAAACAGCAGGTCGGCCATTTCTGCGGGCGTGGGCGCGCGTTTGGTGACGACTTTCAAGTCAGACGGCGATAGCGCCATGCCATCCCGGTCCTGCACCAGAAACCCGCCCGCCACCTGCCGGTAAGCCAATCCCGGCGCACGCGGGTCTGGCAACAGGTCGGTCGTCAGCAACCGCAGGTTCTTTTTCTTCGCAAAAATACTCATCGCATCGGCATCGGCCCCGGGCGCGATCACCACTTCGGTGAAAATCTGCGCGATCTCTTCGGCAGTTTCGCCGTCAAGCACTTGGTTCAACGCGACAATCCCGCCAAAGGCTGATGTGCGGTCACAGTCATAGGCCCGCAGATAGGCCTCGCGCAGCGTGGCGGCACGCGCCACGCCGCAGGGATTGGCGTGCTTGATGATCGCGCAAGCGGGGCCTTCCTTGGCGGCAAACTCTGCCACCAGTTCAAACGCGGCGTCGGTATCATTGATATTGTTGTAGGACAGCTCTTTACCCTGCCACTGCTGTGCTGTGGCAACACCGGGGCGGGCCGATCCATCCAGATAAAAGGCCGCTTTCTGGTGTGGATTTTCACCGTAGCGCAGGGTTTGCGCCAATTTGCCAGAAAAGCTGCGCCGGGCAGGTGTGGCAACCTGCACTGCGCCCGCCATCCAGGTAGAGACCGCGACATCATAGGCCGCGGTGCGGGAATAGGCCGCCACCGCCAGCTTTTGACGGTAGCCGAGGCAGGTCGCGCCATCTTGGCCCTTCAGCTGGTCCAGCAGCCCCGCGTAATCTTCCGGGTCCGTTACGACGGCGACAAATTTATGATTCTTCGCCGCAGCCCGGATCATCGCTGGCCCGCCAATATCAATATTCTCGATGCAATCAGCGGCAGATCCACCCCGCGCAACCGTTGCCTCGAACGGATACAGGTTGGAAATCAACAGATCAATTGGCTCAATCCCGTGCGCCGCCATCGCCACCAGATGTTCGTCATCATCGCGCAGCGCCAGCAACCCGCCATGCACATTCGGGTGCAGGGTTTTCACCCGACCATCCATCATTTCAGGAAATCCGGTCACCTCCGCCACATCGCGCACGGCCAATCCCGCCGCGCGCAGCGTCAGCGCCGATCCGCCGGTTGAAATCAGCTCCACCCCATACCCCGCCAAAGCCCGCGCCAAATCTATCATGCCGGTTTTGTCGGACACTGAAATCAGCGCGCGGCCGATGGGAACCAGATTTGTCATCGCATGTCTCCTGCGGTGGCGCGTCCTATATGGGCAAGGCGTTCGGGTTGCCCATATTCAGATCGCGGATCGCCAGCGGAGTATCCTGTGCTTTCGCCAAGGTCCAGCCGATCCGGGTTTGATGCGTCACCATTCGCCCAGAAAGCACAATCTGCTTGGCCCCGCGCGGCTTCAGGCGCCCTTTTTCCAGGTAGACCGAGGCCTCAAGGGTTAAATCGGCGGCACCGTCATAACGAAACACCCAAATCTCAGAACTTTTCAACGCCATTGAGATGGCCTTGCCCCCCAGATCCA
>JAYSSN010000100.1:0-12667 GCA_043720555.1 Rhodobacterales bacterium
CGGCGTCGAATTTCACCTCCCAGTCGGGGTAGGCCAGCGACCAGATATAGTGGTTGGCGGTGTCCGCCGCGATGACCAGCTGCTTGCCGCCACTTTCCAGCATATAGGTCATGTGGCCGGGCGAATGGCCGAAGGCTGCCATCGCGGTGATGCCGGCGGCAACGCTGCCTGCGTCGTCAAGATGGGTGGTCTTGGCCACCAAGGGCAGGACCTACGCGTTGTAGCCTTCATTGTCGGCCCCGGCCCAATGGTTGTCCTCGACACCTCCCGTGACGTAGCGGGCATTGGCGAAGGTCGGGCCGGACGGGCCGATCAAGCTGCCGATATGGTCGCCGTGCATATGGGTGATGACGACAACGTCAACCTGATCGGGGGTCACATCGGCGGCGGCAAGGGCGGCGGTGATCCCTTCGGGGTCAAGGCCCGTGTCGAACAGCACCAGTTCCGCCCCGGTATTCACCAGCCTGGGTGTGAAGAAGAATTGCGCCTTGTCGGTGGGGAGGAACGCGGTCGCCGTGGCAGCTTCAAATTCCGCAGCCGTGGCGTTCAGGCCAAAGATTTCATTGGATTTTTTTAACCGTCCGGGTGCCGGCCAGAAGGGTTGTCACCTCGAACGCGCCAAGGCGGAAACGGTTAAACAGCGGCGCCGATATGCCTTGCAGCGGGCCCTCGGCCCGGGCGGGTTGCGGCCGCACGATCGCGGGGGGCGAAGGGGAGGGAGGCTGCGGCGAAAAGGGCGGTGCGGCGCGACAGTACGGGCGTGAGATCCTCCGTATTGCAGATATCGGTCAAGATGGCCGGGACTGGCGTCGTCGCCAGTCACGCATCCGTCATGTCGGCGCGAAAATGCACAGGTGCTGTGCGCCTATTCCCACCAAGGATCGATGGCACCGATATCGGCATCCGTCCAGCCGAAATGATGGGCGAGTTCATGGACGAGGACATGGGTCACCAGATCCCCCAGCGACACATTCCCGCGTTCGGCCCATTCATCAAGGATCGGGCGGCGGAACAGCCAGATCACATCGGGCTGCACGACTTGATCCATCACGGATTTCTCTGTCAGCGGGATACCGTCATAAAGGCCGGTAAGTTCAAAGGGATCGGAAAGATCCATCGCCTCGATCACCTCATCTGGTGCGAAATCCTCGATCCGCAGCACGATTGCTGCGGCCGCGGCGCGGTAGGGTTCGGGCAGTGCGCGGATGGCATCGCCGGCAAGGGCTTCGATCAGGGCAAGATCGGGGGCGACAAGATCGGCGGGGGACTGGGTCATGGCGGCCATCATAGCGGGCAGGCGGGCCGGTGGCGAGCCGTGGTCGCGCCGGGCTGCAGCCAGAAGCCCGCACGCTATTTATTCAGTTTTTCCAGCAATTCATCGTAGCTGTAGGTTTTTGCCACCGCGCCGCCATCCGTGACACTGAAATCCGGATCTGCGTGCAGGCAGTTGACCGGGCAAATCTGCGATACCACCATGGTGTCCCCGTCGATATGCCACAGCCGCCCGCCGGGGGTGGCAACATAGCCATCCATGCCCTGATCTGCGTCGCCTTCGACATCATCCTGGCTGGGGACTTCATTATAGTAATTGCGCGCATAAGCGGCGTGGGTGTGATACGAGGCGACAATATCGACCAGTTCGGTCGGGTCGCGCGGCTGGCAGGTGCTGCTATCACCCGGCACGGGGCGCGAAGCGCGCAATCTGCCCTCGGCATCAACGCCGATATAGCCGCAGTACTCGCGGTTGTAGAGGATCGACAGGGGCTGCACCTTGGCAAAAATCCTGCGGATCACCGTAATTTCTTCGGACGTCTGCGCCGATGCCGATGTCGGTGCGCCAAGCACCAGACCGCAGATCACCAAACAGGTCACATGGCGCAAGACTGTTCATCCCGTTGTGCAGGCCCGACTTCTACAGTGGCACATCGCTGACGTAAACCGCCCAGTGTGCCCGCGATACGGCACAGCCCGGTCTGGGGGCGGCGCGCGGGTGCATGATGTCCACCCCCGTCGAACTGGACAAGCCGCACCCCATATGACAGGGAAGGACGGTTCCACATGAGGCTTGCCATGACAACCGTCACCACCCGTTTCGCCCCTTCGCCCACGGGCTATATCCATGTGGGCAACCTGCGCACGGCGCTGATGAATTACCTGATTACCCGCAAGGCGGGGGGCACCTTCATCCTGCGGCTGGACGATACGGATCAGGAGCGGTCAAAGCCGGAATATGCCGACGGGATCATGCAGGATCTGGCGTGGCTGGGTATCCACTGGGACCGGGTGGAAAAGCAATCCCTGCGGATGGACCGCTACCGCGCGGCGGCGGATGACCTGCGCGCCAAGGGGCGGTTTTACGAGTGCTTCGAGACGCCGGTCGAACTGGACCTGAAACGGAAAAAGCTTTTGAACATGGGCAGACCGCCGGTTTATGACCGGGCGTCGCTGCGCCTGACAGCCGACGAGCGCGCAAGAATGCGGGCCGACGGGCGCGACGGCTATTGGCGCTTTCTGCTCGATCAGAACCGGATTGAATGGACCGATGGCATTCTGGGCCCGATCTCGATCGATGCGGCATCCGTTTCGGACCCGGTGCTGATCCGGGCGGACGGGCAGGTGCTTTATACCTTTGCGTCGAGTGCCGATGATATCGACATGGGGGTAACGCATATCGTGCGCGGCGCTGACCATGTGACGAACACCGCAACGCAAATCCAGATCATGCAGGCGATGGGGGGCAGCCCGCCGGCGTTCGCGCATCATTCGTTGCTGACCGGTCCGCAGGGCGAGGCGCTGTCAAAGCGGCTGGGGACGCTGTCCTTGCGCGATCTGCGGGCCCAGGGTGTGGAGCCGATGGCGCTGTTGTCGCTGATGGCGCGGCTCGGGTCTTCGCAGCCGGTGGAACTGGCCGCCTCGATGGACGATCTGATTGCCGGGTTTGATGTTGGCACCTTCGGAGCAGCACCGACGAAGTTCGATGCGGATGATCTGTTCCCGCTGACGCGGCATCATGTGCAGTCGCTGCCATTTGCTGCTGTGGCGGCCCGCATCCGCGATCTGGGCGTGCCCGATGCGATGGCCGAGGCGTTCTGGGCGGTGGCCAAGGGCAATATCACAGTGCTGGCGGACATGGCGGCATGGTGGGGTCTGTTCCGCGACGGGGCAGAGCCGCTGGTCGATGAGGCCGACCGGGATTTCGTGGCACAGGCTCTGGCGCTGCTGCCCGCGCAGCCCTGGACGCATGACACGTGGGGCGCCTGGACCGCGGCGGTGAAAGCGGCGACAGGACGCAAGGGCAAGGATCTGTTCCGCCCGCTGCGCCGGGCGCTGACGGGGCGGGACGCGGGACCGGAGATGGCGGATGTGATGGCTCTGCTGCAAAAGGTGCCGGGCGGGCGGTGATGGTTGCGCGCGCCGGGGGTTTCACACCCCCGGACCCCCGTGGGATATTTCCAGACAGAAAATGGCGTCTGGCCGGCCGGTCGTCCGGGGAGCGATGATGGCACGACCAGCGCAGCAGGCAAAGTTCGTCACCGGGAGCCTGCTTTGGCATGTGGCGGTAATGTCCCTGACATCGTCGGTCGGGCTGATGGCGGTGTTTTCTGTCGATCTGGTGAACATGATCTACATTTCCATGCTGAGGCGGGCCGAGCTTGCCGCCGCTGTGGGCTATGCCGGGGCGATCGTGTTTTTCATAGTGTCGTTCGGGATTGGCATGTCGAGTGCGGCGAGCGCGCTGGTCGCGCGTGCCGTGGGCGCGCGCGATATGGCTGCGGCACGGGCCAAGGCGACCTCGGGTCTGGTGCTGGTGCTGGGGGTCGGGTTCGGCGCGGTGTCTGCTGCCGTGGTCTGGGTGTTTCTGTCGCCGTTGGTGACGTTGCTGGGCACCACGGGGCAGACCCATGCTGTGGCCGTGGACTACCTGCAGATCATCATTCCCTCGCAGCCGTTGCGGATGGTCGGCATGATTGGCGGGGCGGTCCTGCGCAGCCATGGCGATGCGCGGCGTGCCATGATGGCCACGATCTGGGGTGGCGTGGCGACGGCGGTGCGGGACCCGATCCTGATCTTTGCTCTGGGGTGGGAGTTGACGGGGGCGGCCATCGCAAGCGTCGCGGCGCGCGTGGTGATGGCAGGCCTTGGGCTGTTGCCGATCATCGTCTATCACGGTGGGCTTGACCGGCCGTCCGTGGCAGGTGCCGTGGCCGATCTGCGCCCGGTCTATGCGATTGTCTTTCCTGCGATCCTGCGATCCTGACCCAGGTCGCAACGCCGGTGGGCCAGGCCTTCATGACACGGGGGTGGCGCCGTTTGGCGAGGCGGCGGTGGCGGGCATGGCGTTGCGGGCCATCGGACAGGTGACGCGCGGCGTGGCGTGACCGCGTTGCTGCCCCGCGTGAAGCAGGCTATCGTCGGGGCAGAACAGTTCGGTCGGGAGTGTGCGCGTTGCGTGACAAGTCAGATACCGTGCCACTTTTCGTGGCACCGGGGCATTTTTACAGTCCGGTCACCCACCCGCGCGAAAATCGTCGTTTCTTTAAATCAGCGCATTTCGCCGCCCAGTGCGCGCGCGTGGATGCGCTGCTGGATATGGATGCGATGGTAGCGATGTGGCGCCGGTTTGCTCCGGGCATGGTCACCTTTCCCTTCGAGCAAAGCCCGGATTTCCGTTATTACGGGCGCAACAACCAGTTTGAATACTTTGATGCGTCGATCCTTTCGGGCATGTTGCGCACGATCAATCCCAAGCGGATCATTGAAATTGGCGCAGGTTTTTCCTCGGCCGCGATCTTTGACACGATTGATCGCATGACACGCCCGCGCCTGACGCATTTCACCACCATCGATCCCGACCTGAGCCGGATCAACAAGCTGCAGCCCCCGCCGATGGCCGCACTTGTCGGTGAGCAGGTACAGTCGGTGCCGATCCCGGTGTTTCAGGAACTGGAGGCGGGCGATATCCTGTTTATCGACTCCTCGCACGTCCTCAAGACCGGAAGCGATGTGCATTACGAGTTTCTGAGCATCCTTCCGGCGCTGAAAGACGGGGTGATCGTGCATGTGCATGACGTGTTTTACCCGTTTGAGTATCCGCAGGGCTGGGCGGGCCGGGAAAACCGGTCCTGGAACGAGGCCTATCTGGTGGACATGCTGGTCACCCACGGGACCAGCTATGAAATCCTGTTCTTCAACGATGCCTTCCTGACAAAAGCCGCCGGTCAGGTGCGCAAGCCCGGTGACATGTTCGACCGGTTCGAGACTTTTGACACGTCGCCATGGCACCGCCTGAACGGCTCGATCTGGTTGCAGAAGCGGGCCTGACGCGGCAGCTGCCCTGATGCGGGTTTCGGTTTTTGCATCCGATGCGTCGGTTTTGCGCAGCGGGGGTTGCCAGTTGGCGGGGGCCTTGCTACGCATGCGGCACAGGTTCGGGAGAACCCGGTTGCCCTATGTTTTGGGCCTCCGGTGCCGAAGGAGCAACCGCCCCGGTAAACTCTCAGGCGCAAAGGACCGTCCTGTATCAAAACGCTGGAGAGTGGCGCGTCTGCGCCCGCCGAAGGGATAACAATCTCAGGCGCCCCCGTTACGGGCAAGGACAGTGGGGGCATCGCGGCGCGGGGGATTGGCCCTGCGCAAGTGGTGCCGGTATGTCTCCGGCGGGAATGGGGATGGGGTTGACCGACCTTTTACGCCTGGGTCTGCATGACCTGCATGTGTCGCTGGGGGGCCGGATGGTGCCCTTTGCGGGCTATGAAATGCCGGTGCAATACGCTGCCGGTGTGATGAAGGAACATCTGCACACGCGTGCCGCAGCCGGATTGTTCGATGTCAGCCATATGGGGCAGGTGATCTTGCGCCCAAAGGGCAGCATGGAAGGCCTGTGCGCGGCGTTTGAAGGATTGATGCCCGTGGACGTCGCAGGCTTGCGCGAAGGGCGGCAGCGGTATGGCCTGTTCACCAATGACGCGGGCGGCATTCTGGATGATCTGATGTTCGCCAACCGGGGGGACCATCTGTTCGTGGTGGTGAATGCGGCCTGCAAGCATGCCGATATCGCCCATATGAGCGCACATCTGCCGGACGCTGATGTGATTGCGGTGACCGATCGCGCGTTGCTTGCCCTGCAGGGGCCTTTGGCCGAAGCGGCCCTTGCGCGGCTGGTGCCGGGGGTCATGGCGATGCGGTTCATGGATGTGACCGTGGCGGATACCGTCTTTGGCCCGCTGTGGATTTCGCGGTCGGGGTATACGGGCGAGGACGGGTTTGAAATCTCGGTGCCCGATGCCGGGGTGCGTGGGTTGGCAGAGGCGCTGTTGGCGATGCCTGACGTGGCGCCGGTTGGCCTTGGCGCGCGCGACAGCCTGCGGCTGGAGGCCGGGTTGTGCCTGTATGGCCATGATATTGATGCCGAAACCTCGCCGGTCGAGGCGGGGCTGGACTGGGCCATGCAGAAAGTCCGCCGGACGGGTGGGGCGCGGGCGGGCGCATTTCCGGGTGCCAGGCGTATCTTGCGGGAACTTGACTACGGGCCGTCCCGGTTGCGCGTGGGACTGCGGCCCGACGGGCGCGCGCCAATGCGTGAAGGCACGGTTCTGTATGACGCTGACCGGCCGGTGGGGCAAGTGACTTCGGGTGGTTTTGGCCCCAGCCTTGATCTGCCGATTGCCATGGGATTTGTCCCTGCTAACCTTGCCATGCCGGGCACCCCGCTTGCGGGCGAGGTGCGGGGCAAACGCCTGCCTGTCACGGTGACGGAGCTGCCTTTCCGGCCTTCCACCTATAAACGCTGAGGAGCGCGATGAAATATACCAAAGAACATGAATGGCTGCGCATCGAGGGTGACCTGATCGTCGTGGGCATTACCGAACATGCGGCAACGCAACTGGGCGATGTGGTGTTTGTGGAGTTGCCAGAGGTGGAAACCATGGTGGCCGAGGGCGACGAGGTCTGTGTGATCGAAAGCGTCAAGGCTGCGTCGGACATCCTCGCCCCGCTGGATGGCGAGATTGTCGAGGTGAACACCGCGCTGGTGGATAACCCGGCGCTGGTGA
Source organism: Rhodobacterales bacterium (assembly GCA_043720555.1). Classification (GTDB taxonomy): domain Bacteria; phylum Pseudomonadota; class Alphaproteobacteria; order Rhodobacterales; family Rhodobacteraceae; genus JAAFHS01. The sequence continues at coordinate 7,053 of JAYSSN010000100.1, forward strand.
ACAGCGACCCCACAGGGGCAGCGTGGTTCTTCAAGATGCGGGTCGAGGATACCGCGATCATCGACGACTTCATGGACGAGGACGAATATGCCGATCTGATCAGTTGATCGCGCGCCGATCAGAAAATTCCCGCAAGGGAATTTGGCGGGCGCAGGTTGCGCCCGCGCCTGAAAATCAAAGGAAAGACCATGGCCTTTACCCCCATCGCCTATGACACCTACGATTTCGCCAACCGCCGCCATATCGGCCCCTCGCCGTCCGAAATGGATGCGATGTTGCGGGCTGTGGGGGTTGCGTCACTGGACGAGCTGATCGCGCAGACGGTGCCGGCCGGTATCCGGCAGGCGAAGGCGCTGAACTGGCCCGCGCTGCGCGAGCATGAGTTGCTGGCGAAAATGCGCGCGGTGGCGGGACGCAACAAGGTGATGACCAGCCTGATCGGGCAGGGCTATTATGGCACCGTGACCCCCCCGGCGATCCAGCGGAACATTCTGGAAAACCCGGCCTGGTACACCGCCTACACCCCCTACCAGCCAGAGATTGCCCAAGGGCGGCTGGAGGCGTTGCTGAACTTTCAGACCATGGTGGCGGACCTGACGGGGCTGCCCGTGGCGAATGCGTCGTTACTGGATGAGGCGACGGCGGCGGCCGAGGCGATGACAATGGCCGAACGCAGCGCCAAGTCGAGGGCGCGCGGGTTCTTTGTCGATCACAACTGCCATCCGCAAACCATTGCGGTGGTCCGGACGCGGGCGGCCCCGCTGGGGATTACTGTGATCGTGGGCGATCCGGCCGAGATGGACGCAGGCGCGGTGTTCGGGGCGATCTTTCAGTATCCCGGCACCTACGGCCATATCCGCGATCTGAGCGATGACATGGCCCGCCTGCACGCGGCCAAGGCATTGGGCATCGTAGCGACGGATCTGCTGGCGCTGACCATGCTGAAAGAGCCCGGCGCCATGGGTGCCGATATTGCCATCGGATCCAGTCAGCGGTTTGGCGTGCCCCTGGGCAACGGCGGCCCACATGCCGCGTTCATGGCCGCCCGTGATGATCTGAAGCGCGCGATGCCGGGGCGGATCGTGGGTGTGTCAGTGGATAGCCGCGGCAACAAGGCGTACCGGCTGGCCTTGCAAACGCGCGAACAGCACATCCGGCGCGAAAAAGCCACCTCCAACGTCTGCACGGCACAGGCCCTGCTGGCGGTGATGGCGTCGTTTTACGCGGTGTTCCATGGCCCGATGGGTCTGCGCGCGATTGCGGAACGGGTGCATTTCCTGACCGTGCGGCTGGCGAAAGCGCTGCGCGTGGCGGGCGCGAAGGTTTCCCCCAAGGCGTTCTTCGACACGATCACGGTCGAGGTGGGTGTGGGGCAGGCCGGGATTCTCGCCGCGGCACGGGCGGAAGGCGTGAACCTGCGCAAGATAGGCAATGACCGCGTCGGGATCGCGCTGGATGAAACATCCGACGAAAAGGTGCTGGCCGCCGTGCTGCGGGCGTTTGGCATTCATGCGACACCGCCTCATCGGGCCATGCTCGGCTTTCCGGAGACACAGTTGCGGACGACCGATTACCTCACTCATCCCGTTTTTCAGATGAACCGGGCCGAATCCGAAATGATGCGCTACATGCGCCGCCTGTCGGACCGCGATCTGGCGCTGGACCGGGCGATGATCCCCTTGGGGTCCTGCACCATGAAGCTGAACGCGGCGGCGGAAATGATGCCGGTCACCTGGCCGGAGTTCAGCTCGATCCACCCCTTTGCGCCCGCCGATCAGATGCTGGGTTATAAGGAAGCCATCGACGATCTGGCCGCAAAACTGTGCGAGGTGACGGGTTATGAGGCAATGTCGATGCAGCCAAACTCCGGTGCGCAGGGCGAATATGCGGGGCTGCTGACCATTCAGGCCTATCACCGCGCAAGGGGGGATACGCACCGCGACATCTGCCTGATCCCGGTGTCGGCCCATGGCACCAACCCCGCCTCGGCCCAGATGGCGGGAATGCAGGTTGTGGTGGTGGGCTCTGCCCCCAACGGCGATGTCGATCTTGATGATTTTCGCGCCAAGGCCGCGGCGGCGGGCGACAAGCTGGCAGCCTGCATGATCACCTATCCCTCCACCCATGGGGTGTTTGAAGAAACCGTGAAGGATATCTGCCGCATCACGCATGACCACGGCGGGCAGGTGTACCTGGACGGGGCCAACATGAACGCCCTCGTCGGCCTTGTGAAACCGGGTGAGATCGGGTCGGACGTCAGCCACCTGAACCTGCACAAGACATTTGCCATTCCGCATGGCGGCGGCGGGCCGGGGATGGGGCCGATCGGCGTGAAGGCGCATCTGGCACCCTTCCTGCCGGGGCACCCCCAGACGGGCGGCGCGGAAGGGCCGGTATCGGCGGCACCCTACGGATCGGCCAGCATCCTGCTGATTTCATGGGCGTATTGCCTGATGATGGGGGGGGCGGGGCTGACGCAAGCCACGCGCGTCGCGATCCTGAACGCCAATTACATCGCGGCACGGGTGGCCGGGCACTACCCGATCCTGTTCATGGGCAACAAGGGCCGCGTCGCGCATGAATGCATTCTGGACACGCGGCCTTTTGCCGAGGTCGGGGTGACGGTGGATGACATCGCCAAACGACTGATCGACAATGGCTTTCACGCACCCACGATGAGCTGGCCCGTGGCGGGCACGCTGATGGTGGAGCCGACCGAGTCCGAAACGAAGGCCGAGATTGACCGCTTCATCACCGCACTTCTGGCGATCCGCGATGAAATCCGCGCGGTGGAAAAAGGTGAGATCACCGCCGAAGACAGCCCGTTGCGCCATGCCCCCCATACCGTGAACGACCTCGTCGCCGACTGGGACCGCGCCTATAGCCGCGAGGCGGGGTGCTTTCCGCCCGGCGCGTTCCGGGTCGACAAATACTGGCCACCGGTGGGGCGTGTCGACAACGTGTTCGGCGACCGCAACCTGATCTGCACCTGCCCGCCGGTGGAAAGCTACATGCAGGCGGCGGAATAGCGCACGGGGGGCCGTTGACAGCATCGGGGCAGGGCGGATACGCCTTGCGCCCATGTCTGACCATCCCACCGCACCCGGTATCGCAAGCGGCCTTTTGGCCGCGCTGCCCATTGCCATGGGCTATCTTCCCATTGCCTTTTCCTTCGGCGTGGCCGCGACCCGTGCGGGGTTGACGGGGGCCGAGGCGGTGATGCTGTCGGTGGTGATCTTTGCGGGTGCGGCCCAGTTTCTGGCGCTGGCTTTGGTCACATCCGGCGCGCCGCTGATCGTTGCGGCCTTTACGCTGATTGCGATGAACCTGCGGCATCTGCTGTATGCCCCGACGCTGCTGAAACGCGCAGGGGGTGCTGCCAGCACGCGGTATGCGTGGGCGTGGGCACATGGCCTGACGGACGAGGTGTTCGGGGCCGCCCTGGGCGCCATGGCGCGCGGGAAGCGGTTTTCGGAACGCTATATGTTCGGACTGGGCTTTGGTGCCTATGCCGCCTGGACCCTTGGCACAGCGGCCGGGGCGTTGGCCGGTGGTGGCGCGCTGGAGGGCTGGCCCGCGTTGGATGCAGCGCTTGGGTTCATGCTGCCTGCGCTGTTTCTGGCGCTGCTCATGTCCATCCTGACGCGGGCGCAACTGCCCGTCATTGCCGTGGCCGGGGTCGTAACCGTTGCCGTGACACTCGGCGTGACATCCACCGCGGGCATCCTCGCCGGGATGGTCGCGGGGGCGGTTGCGGGCGTGCTGCGGCGGGCGCGCACATGAACCGCGATCTGCTGATCATGGCGCTGTGCGTCGGTGCCGCCACGTGGGCGTTCCGGTTCTTGCCGACAAGGCTGAACCTGACGAACATGGCCCCCGACAGTCTGCTGTCACGCTTTCTGGCCGCAACAGGCCCTGCAGCGATTGCCACGCTGTTTGTGGCGTCAGTGGTGCCGATGGCGATGGGCGGGGCGCTGCCCGTCCCCTTGGCGGTTGGGACGGGCGCCGTCGTGGGGGTGTTCCTGTGGCGGCGGTCGGTTGTGGCGGCGACCTTGGCGGGGGCTGCGGCCTATGGCGGGGTCTTTGCGCTGATGGGGTGACGTGACGCGCGGCCGGGATTGGCGCACAGGTTTTAAACTTTCTTGTAATGCAATGATTACAAAAAGTAATATCGGATAGTTTCCGCTGGATGTCCCGGCCTTTCCCGGACTTCGGCACCACAGATGCCCACGCGGCCACCAGTGCGTCAGGCAAGGGTGCGGCCGGCCATGCCAATGTTGCGATAAATCCACACCGATGGCGACTTAGCCCTTGCACTGATTGCTGCGATTGAAACAATCCCGCATGGATCACAGAACGCAAATGGGCCACCGCGCGCAAACGCGACGGCCAGGGACAGGCCGCAGATGACGACAACACCCGCAGCGCGGTTCATGCTCGTGACCACCGTCAAGGACGAAGGCCCGAATATTCTGGAATGGGTGGCCTATCACCGGATGATCGGCTTCACCAATATCCATGTCTATCAGAATGACAGTTTCGACACGACGCAAGACATGCTGGTCCACCTCGACCGGCTGGGGATCATCCGCTATTTCAACAACAGCTTTCGCAAAACCGGCGTCAGTCTGACATACCAGAACCGTGCCTACCGCCGGGCTGCCCGACATGAGGACTATCACACCGCCGAGTGGTGCATGGCGCTGGACGGGGACGAGCTTTTGCAGATCAACGTGGGCGCAGGCCGGATCACCGATCTGATTGGCGCTGTCAGCGATGTTGACGAAATCCGGCTGAACTGGCGTGTGTTCGGGTCGTCCCATTTGCGCGTTCTTGATGATCGGATGCAGGCAGAGCGCTTCGTGCATGCAAACGCGCTTTTGCTGCCGGTCCGTCAGCCGATGCCCGTCAAGACGCTGTTCCGGACGGCTGTATTTGCCCGACCGGGCATTCACCGCCCGCGAAGCCCGCGCATCGATGCGCCGCGCGTATGCAATGGGTCGGGGCGCGGCCCGGATCAGTTTGTCGAACGTGGATTCCAGGTGACGGATCCCGAGCCATACAAGTTTGCGCAGGTGAACCATTATATGGTGCGGGATGCGGATTCTTATTTGATGAAGGCCGCGCGGGGGTCATCCTCGCACCCGGACCGCCAGATCGCGCTTGATTACTGGCGCCGTCGCAACGTGAATGCCGAAGCGGCGACCGGCATGTTGCGGCTTCTTCCGGCGCTGAAGGCCGAGGTGGCGGAACTGGACCAGATGTCGGGTGGGGTGCTGATCCGGCTGCGCAACCGTGCACTGCGGCAATGGCGTCTTCGGATCGCAGATATCAAGCAACGACCCGAGATGGCCGAACTTTATGCGCAACTGGTCAGCGACATGCCGGATGCTTGACAACCAACAGCCATCAACCAGATATATCGCAGGTGGGGGCAGTAGCTCAGTTGGGAGAGCGCGTCGTTCGCAATGACGAGGTCGTCGGTTCGATCCCGATCTGCTCCACCAGCCCGTCGGGGCGTCAGTATCCAAAAGCCTCGTAGTCGGCGGTGTAGAGCTGTTCAATCCGGGCGCGCTGCGCCGCTGTCACCACCGTGGTGCGTGCTGACGCATTAT
>JAYSSN010000101.1:0-4616 GCA_043720555.1 Rhodobacterales bacterium
CCATCAGCCAACGGATCAGCGGTGCGCATCCGGTCGGACGACGCAGGCACCGTCATGGCGGCGGCGGGCGTGTTCGGATCGGCGCGCGGTGGCAGCCTTGATCTGCAACTGACCCCGCGTGCGCAAGAAGGCGTCTATGACGGACGCGCGGTGATTGAACGCATCCGGGTGCGCAATGCCAACGTGCTGGCCGAATTGCTGAATGCCATTTCGGTCGTGGGTTTGCTGGAGCAACTGAACGGGCAGGGCATCGTGTTCAACAACGCCCAGATCGATTTTCTGCTGACCCCGCGTGCTGTCGAAATCTCCAAAGGCTCTGCCGTGGGGGCATCGCTGGGCGTGTCGATGGCGGGGGTCTATCAGCAAGGCTCAAAGCAGCTGGATGTGCAGGGCGTCATCTCGCCCATCTATCTTGTGAACGGGGTGGGGGCGATACTGACGCGGCGGGGCGAGGGGTTGTTTGGCTTCAACTACCGCATGTCAGGCACCTCTGACGATCCGCAAATCAACGTGAATCCCCTGTCGATCCTGACGCCTGGCATGTTTCGCGAGATGTTCCGCCGCCCCGCCCCGGTGCTGGGGGATGTCGAGTGAGGCTGGATGATTTCAACTTTGATCTGCCCGAGGCCCTGATCGCCACCCGGCCCGCGCGTCCGCGCACCGCCGCGCGGTTGCTGCTGGCCGAAGGGGGCGCGATCCGCGATCTGCATGTCCGCGATCTGGTGGATCTGTTCCGCGCTGGCGACCGGCTGGTGCTGAACAACACCCGCGTCATCCCCGCCCGCCTGACGGGCCACCGCCAGCGCGGTGATGCCGTGGCGCGGATCGAGATCACGTTGCTGGAACCCGCAGCATCGGGCTGGCGCGCGCTGGCAAAACCGCTGCGCAAGGTGCAGGTCGGCGAGGAGATCCGCTTCAGCGATGCCCTGTCCGCGACGGTGGCGGAAAAATCCGACACCGATCTGCGGCTGGTGTTCAACGTCGCGGGGGATGATTTCGACACCGCCCTGAATGCCGCCGGGGCCATGCCCCTGCCGCCCTATATCGCCGCAAAACGCAGCCCCGATGCGCAGGACCGCGATGATTATCAAAGCGTCTTTGCCCGCCATGCCGGGGCCGTCGCCGCCCCCACGGCGTCGTTGCATTTCGACGCGGTCCTGCTGGCGGCGCTTGCCGCAAGGGGGGTGGATTTCACCGAAGTGACCCTGCATGTGGGCGCAGGCACATTCCTGCCGGTCAAGGTGGACGACGTCACCCGCCACAGGATGCACGCTGAATGGGGCGAGGTGACGCCCGCCGCCGCCACAGCGATCAACACCACCAGGGCCGCCGGGGGCCGCGTGATCCCTGTCGGCACCACAGCCCTGCGCCTGATCGAAACTGCGGCGCGGTCCGGTCGGGTGGAGCCCTGGCAAGGCCCCACCGACATCTTCATCTATCCCGGATTTCATTTTCAGGTCACCGATGCCCTGATGACCAATTTCCATCTGCCCAAATCCACGCTGATGATGCTGGTCAGCGCCCTGATGGGGCAGGACCGCGTCAAGGCAATCTATGCCCATGCCATCGCCCACGGGTATCGGTTCTTCAGCTATGGCGATGCCTCGCTGCTGATCCCCGACCGCGTTCCCTGAAAGGTTCAGGCTTGAAATATCCGGTCACCACGTGCCGGGGCGGCTTGCTGCCGCGTCGGAAATGGTGGCTTGGACAGCGCGCCGCACATGTTAGGCTGCCCCAAACAGGAGAGTTTGCCGATGCTGAAAACCCTTGCTGCAACGTGGCCGCTTCTGCTGGGCGTGATGCTGCTGATGGTGGGCAACGGCGTGCAGGGATCGCTGCTGGGCATCCGCGGCGATATCGAGGGGTTTTCTACCTATCAGATTTCCGCCGTCATGGCGGCCTATTTCGTCGGCTTTCTGGGGGGCACCACGCTGGCCCCTGAAATGATCCGCCGCGTGGGCCATGTCCGGGTGTTTGCAGCCCTGGGCTCACTGATTTCGGCGGTTCTGGTGCTTTACCCGGTGTTTCTTGACTGGGCGGCATGGACCGCCATGCGCGTCGTGATCGGTTTTTGTTTTTCGGGGATCTACGTCTGCGCCGAAAGCTGGCTGAACAACACGGCCAGCAATGAAACACGCGGGCAGGCGTTGTCGGCCTACATGATCGTGCAGATGATCGGGATCATTGCCGCACAAGGCCTGCTCAGCCTGGGCGACCCCTCGGGTTTCACGGTGTTCATCATTCCGTCGGTGCTGGTGTCGCTGGCCTTCATGCCGTTGCTGCTGGCCGATACCCCCGCACCGACGTTTGGCACCATCAAGCGGCTTGGCTTTGGCGCGCTGTTCCGCATCTCGCCGCTGGGCTGCGCGGGCATGCTGCTGACGGGGGGTGTCTTTGCCGCGATGTTCGGCATGGCCGCAGTCTGGGGCACGATGGCGGGGCTGTCGGTGGGGCAGATCGCGCTGTTCGTGGCCGCGACCTATGCCGGTGGGCTGGTGCTGCAGTATCCCATCGGGCACCTGTCGGACCGGATGGACCGGCGCAAGCTGATCCTTGGGCTGTCGGTCATTGCGGCGGTGACGATGCTGGTGGCGACCTTTGCCCCATTGCCTTTCAGCGCGCTGCTGCTGGTGGCTGTGATGCTGGGCGGCATTACCAACCCGCTCTATTCGCTGCTGATCGCCCACACCAACGACTTCTTGGGGAAAGAGGAGATGGCCGCAGCCTCGGCCGGTCTGATCTTCCTCAATGGCCTTGGTGCCATTGCCGGGCCGCTCGCCACCGGCTGGCTGATGGAAAGCATCGGGCCGGGCGGGTTCTTCTTGTTCATGGCTTTGCTGTTCATGGTGCTGGCGGGTTACGCTGGCTGGCGCATGACCCGCCGTGCGGGGCCCGCCGAAACCGGGGCCTTCGCCGGGCTTTCGCCCAGCGCTTCCTCACTGGCCGTCGGGGCCGTCATCGAAGGAAAAACCTGATGTCCGATCCTGTCGAAGTGCTGGATTTCTGGCTGGGCGAGATTGGCCAGGACGGCTGGTACAAAGGCAGTGCCGACATTGACGCCATCTGCCGCGACCGATTTGCCGAGCTTTGGCAGGCCGCCCATGATGGCGGACTGGACCATTGGGTGGATGGCACGGTGGGCTGTCTTGCCTATCTCATCGTCACCGATCAGCTGTCACGCAACATTCACCGCGACACTCCGCTTGCCTTTGCCTGTGACGCCCGCGCGCTGGCGGCGGCGAAACAGGCGCTGGAACAGGGCTGGGACATGGGGGCGCCGGAACCCGAACGGCAGTTCTTCTATCTGCCATTTGAACACTCCGAAGTGCCCGCCGATCAGGCCATGGCCGTGCATCTGCTGGAAACCCGGCTGGCATCCATCCCTGAAACGGCCCTGCACGCCCGCGCCCATGCCGATCTGATCCGCCGCTATGGCCGCTTTCCCACCCGCAATCTGGCACTGGGGCGCGTCTCGACCCCGGACGAGCAGACTTATCTGGACAACGGCGGTTATGCCGCGCTGATCACGGCGATCAAGGCCGGATCGGCGCAGCCATGACCACCACCCATGCACGCAGCGCAACCGGGCGCGGCGCGCCATCCGTTGCTCGGGGCGAAACTATGGTTTAAGGCTAAACCAAGTGTGTTGGCGGGGAGGGATTCATGGCCGCAACCTATGATCTGATCGTGATCGGAGCAGGACCGGGGGGCTATGTCGCGGCGATCCGCGCGGCCCAGCTGGGACTGAAAGTGGTCATTGTGGAGCGTGAAAGTCTGGGCGGCATCTGCCTGAACTGGGGCTGCATCCCCACCAAGGCCATGTTGCGGTCGGCGGAAGTGTTCCACCTGATGCACCGTGCCAAGGAATTCGGGCTGTCGGCAACAGGCGTTTCCTATGATCTGCCCGCCGTCGTCGCGCGGTCGCGCGGCGTGGCCAGGCAGCTGTCCAGCGGCATTGGCCATCTGATGAAAAAGAACAGGATCACCGTGGTGATGGGCACCGCCACCCTTTCTGCAAAAGGCCGGGTGTCGGTGAAAACCGACAAAGGCACGGAGGACCTGGAAGCGAAATCCATCATCCTGGCCACCGGCGCCCGCGCCCGCGAATTGCCGGGGCTGGAGGCGGATGGCGATCTGGTCTGGGCCTACCGCGATGCGCTGGTGGCCAAACGCATGCCGAAAAAGTTGCTGGTGATCGGGTCCGGCGCCATCGGCATCGAATTTGCGTCTTTTTTCAACACCCTTGGGGCCGATACCACGGTGGTCGAGGTGATGGACCGCATCCTGCCCGTGGAAGACGCCGAAATCGCGGCCTTCGCGAAGAAGGCGTTTCTCAAGCAGGGCATGACGATTCTTGAGAAATCGACGGTCACCAAGCTGGACCGCAAGCCCGGCGTCGGTGTCACCGCTCATATCGAGACCGGCGGCAAGACCGAGACGCGCGATTATGACACGGTGATCTCTGCCGTGGGCATCGTCGGCAACACCGAGGGGCTGGGGCTGGAGGCGCTTGGCGTCAAGATCGACCGCAGCCACGTGGTGACGGACGAATACTGCCGCACCGGCGTGGCAGGCGTCTACGCCATCGGCGATATCGCAGGCGCACCCTGGCTGGC
>JAYSSN010000102.1:0-1912 GCA_043720555.1 Rhodobacterales bacterium
AGCACGGCACCGCGTACCGGGAACACCCCGTTCAGGCTGATCCACTTCGGTTCGCCCGAAAACGGGTGTGCCGCCGTACCGGGGCTTTGCGCGTGGATCACCATGTCCGCCCCTTGCCCCACCGCATCACCCACGGTCACCTCGCCAGTCGCCGTGACCTTGGTCAACCCCGACAGGACCACCCAGATGCCTGTGCAATCCAGGACCAGATAGGGCCCCAGCCGCGTATCCTCGCCCTGCGCCGCAACCGTCCCCGTACAGGGGGCCAACACCGTGACGGCCGCTGCACCGGCGCGCCCGAACCGGTCCACCGGGAGAAGCGAGACGGCAAAAGCCTGCCCTCGCCAACCGCTGAGCGAGGGCATGTCGGCATCGTTCACCGCCAGATGGCGGTTGATCGCCCAGTGATTGCCGCCTTGGGTGACCACAAACCGCCCCGCCCCCGGCAAGGTCAGATCCAGCATATCGGCCGGGCGCAGGCGCGCCTCGACGGCCAGCGCCACACCGGCAAGAGCCGCGACCGCGCCGATCGCCGCCAGCGCCCCCGGCACCACCCGGGGCTGCCTGCGCCCCACGTCGCGCCTGCGACCCAGCAGAACTGCAAGGACGACCAGCGCCATCAGCCCAAAAGGTGCATAGGCCGTGGGCCAGACCCATTGCCCCACCAGCCCGATGAGCGCCACCGCCGCCCCCACCAGCACGACATGCACCCAGCGCGCCCGGCCCCGCAGCGGCCACACCGCCAGCCACAGGATCAGAACAAGCGGAACGATAAGTTGCAGATAGGCCATGCTGTCTCCAATCCCGCCGACCTTTGCCGGGCCGGGTCGTGATGCGCAAACCTCATCCCTTGTGCATCGGCGGCGGCCCGCCCTACAAAGGCAGGGCTTTGGGCAGGAGAGCGCGCATGAAACTGGCCACGTATAACATCAACGGCATCAAGGCCCGGATCGAGGCCCTGCCGCGCTGGCTTGCGGCGGCCAACCCGGATGTGGTCTGCCTGCAGGAAATCAAATCGCAGGACGACGGCTTCCCGCACGCGTTGTTCGAGGATATGGGCTACCGCGTCGAAACGCACGGCCAAAAAGGCTTCAACGGCGTGGCGATCCTGTCAAAGCTGCCGCTGGAGGACGTTGTGCGCGGCCTGCCGGGCGATGCATCCGACGAACAGGCTCGCTGGATCGAGGCCACGGTGATGGGTGCGCGGCCGGTGCGCATCTGCGGCCTCTATCTGCCCAACGGCAACCCGGCACCCGGACCGAAGCATGACTATAAACTGGCGTGGATGGCCCGGATGGAGACGCGTATCCGCGCACTGCTGGCAGTGGAGGAACCCTTCGTCTGCCTCGGCGACTACAACGTCATCCCGCAGCCGGAAGATGCCGCAAAACCGGCAGCGTGGGTCGACGATGCGCTCTTTCTGCCCGACACCCGCGCTGCCTATCGCCGCATGCTCTACCTCGGCTTGACCGACGCCTTCCGCGCCCGCGTGCAAGGGCCGGGGCATTATTCGTTCTGGGATTATCAGGCGGGCGCCTGGGAGCGGAACAACGGCATCCGCATCGACCACCTTTTGTTGTCGCCCCAGGCGGCAGACATGCTGTCGGACGTCCGGATCGACCGCGAAGTGCGCGCCGGCGACAAGCCATCCGATCATGTGCCGGTCTGGGTGGAACTGGCGGCCTGAGCGGTTGACAGCGCCGGTGGTTTCACACCCCCGGACCCCCAGAGGGATATTTCTAGGACCGGAAGTCGGTGTCATCAACCCACATGTTGAAGAATCTGTTGCACCAACACATTCGGTCTTGGTGTCCGACGCTATTCCGGCAGTTCCACCAATTCTATCAGATTGCCCCATGGGTCAGCGACGAAAGCAACGCTGTACCCCAGTTCCGGGACCTCGAATGGCCCC
>JAYSSN010000103.1:0-1907 GCA_043720555.1 Rhodobacterales bacterium
CGGGCTTTGCAACCGAGGCCGCCGCGACACGTGGTTATGTGCTGCATCCTGATTTGAAATCGGGCGGCAAGCGTCGGCTGCCAGAACATGGGCTGGCCGAGGCCGTGTCCTTGGCCGGTGCCCTGCCGGGGATGGCGGTTGTGGGCGCCGAGGTGGCGCGCGTGGCACGGATCACGCCCGCCACGCTGTTCGGGTCTGGCAAAGTGGCCGAACTGGGCGCGCGGATGCGCGATCTGGACGTCGAGGTGGTGCTGGTCGATGGCCCGGTGTCGCCTGTGCAGCAGCGCAATCTGGAAAAGGAATGGGGGGTCAAACTGCTGGACCGGACCGGCCTCATTCTGGAAATTTTTGCCGATCGGGCGCGCACCCGTGAGGGCGTGTTGCAAGTCGAACTGGCCGCCCTTTCCTATCAGCGCACGCGGCTGGTGCGGGCCTGGACCCACCTTGAGCGGCAGCGGGGCGGCTTTGGTTTCGTGGGCGGTCCCGGCGAGACGCAGATCGAGGCCGACCGCCGCGCCATCGACGATCAGGTGATCCGGCTGAAGCGGCAGCTGGACCGGGTGGTGAAAACCCGCGAGTTGCACCGGGCATCGCGGCGCAAGGTGCCGTTCCCCATCGTGGCGCTGGTGGGCTATACCAACGCGGGTAAATCGACGCTGTTCAACCGGGTGACAGGTGCGGATGTTCTGGCCAGAGACATGCTGTTTGCCACGCTGGACCCGACCATGCGGGGGGTAACGCTGCCCTCGGGGCGCAAGATAATCCTGTCCGATACCGTGGGGTTCATCAGTGATCTGCCGACGCAGCTGGTGGCTTCGTTCCGCGCGACCCTGGAAGAGGTGCTGGAGGCGGATCTGATCCTGCATGTGCGCGATATCGCGCATCCCGAAAGTGCGGAGCAGGCCGCAGATGTCGGCGATATCCTGACCTCGCTGGGGGTAAACAAGGCAACCCCGATGCTGGAGGTATGGAACAAGCTGGATCTGGTTGATGCGGTTCTGCGCCCGGCGCTGATCGATCAGGCGGGGAAATCAGACCGGGTGTTCGCGGCGTCGGCCTTGACAGGCGAGGGGGTCGATCTGCTGCTGGAAGCGATCAGCCGGGCCTTTGATGAAGACAAGTCCGATGTTGTGCTGCACCTGCCCTTTGCCGACGGCAGGCGGCGGGCGTGGTTGCATGGCGAGGGCGTGGTGCTGTCGGAAGTGGCGGGGGATGATGGCTATCAGATTGCCATTCGCTGGACGGCGCGGCAGGCGGCACGGTACGCAGCACTTTAGGATATTACTGTAACGCGCTGCAAATCATGAAGTATTTTATGGTCTGCGTGCGTTTCCTCAGACGCCAACGATGTGCCGGTCCACCAGTCGGGCAATGGTGCCTGATGGCAGGCCCAGCACATCGGCAAGGATCGCCTCGCTGTGCTGACCCAGTCTTGGGGCAGGCGTCGGGGTCATGCGCGGATATGCGGTCGAGGCAACGGGCGATCCGGGAACCGGGTAGCGTCCGATGCCGGGCTGATCCAGCAGGGCGAACATCGGGTTCGCGGGCGTCAGGTCGGGGTCGTCTTGCACGGCGCGGGCAAAGCTCCGGAAAACGGACCATGTCAGGTGTGCCGCGTCAAACAGCGGGGCGATGTCGGGCAGTTTACGGGCGGCAAACCAAGGGGCGAACAGGCCGGTGATCCGCGCGCGCGCGTGCCAGCGGTTGCCCTCCTGCGAAAGGTCAAGGTCCAGTTCGGTTTGCAGCGCCGCGATGGCATCGGCCATGCCCAGCACCCGTACGAGGCCATTCCATTGCCGGTCCGTCAGACCAATCACCATGACGCGCTGGCCGTCGGCGCACAGAAAATCCTGGCCATAGGCACCATAAAGCGCGTTCCCCGCCTTGGGCCGGTCTACGCCGTTGAC
>JAYSSN010000104.1:0-12626 GCA_043720555.1 Rhodobacterales bacterium
CCGGGAAGGCGAAGGACAAGGTCAAGTTCGGCCCCAGCCGAAGTTCTGTAGAAGAAGGTTTCAGTGCCAGCGGGTGCAGCGGCGATCAGGGTTTCAAGGCAGAATCCCTCCCAACTGCCACCGACCACCGGATGGCCCAGCAAGCTTTCCAGCGAACCAAGACCGAGCAGCGCGTGCAGCAGGCCGCTATCACGGACATAGATCTTGGGTGATTTGACGAGGCGTTTGCCGACATTTTCATGCCAGGGCATCAGCCGCCTCACCAGCATAAGATCGACAAGCAAATCGAGGTATCGGCCGATCGTCTGGCCTGACACGCCCAACCCCTCGGCCAAAGCGGCAGCATTCAGCAAGCCCCCTTGAGCATGGGCCAGCATCGTCCAGAAACGACGCAAGGTGGTGGCGGGAATACGCGGGCCTAGGGCAGGGATGTCGCGTTCAAGGTAGGTGCGCAGGAAGTCTTCGCGCCATGTCAGGCTGGCCCGATCACTAGCCGCCTGAAAGCTGTCAGGAAAGCCGCCGCGCAGCCAAAGGTCGTTCAGATGGTCGTTGCCCACTTCTTCCAGTAGCAACGGCGGCATCTCGATATAGCGGACACGGCCGGCAAGAGACTCGGCTGACTGGTGCAGAAGCACGTTTGACGCAGATCCCAGCAAGAGGAACTGTCCTGTGCGCAGGCCCTTGCGTCGTCGCATGTCAATCTGTCCGCGCAGGCATGAAAACAGATCCGGCATCTGCTGAACTTCATCGAGGATCACTAGCGTTCCGGCTTGCTCGTCCAGATAGAGGTCCGGCTCGGCCAGGATTTGTCGATCTGCCGCCCGCTCGAGGTCAAGGTAGACTGACGGACGGTGTGCTGCGATTGCGAGTGCAAGGGTAGTCTTGCCAACCTGCCGCGGCCCCAAAAGGACGACCGCCGCCTGGGCTTCAAGGGCGGACAGAACGATCTGATTGGTTTTGCGTATATACATACCTTGCAAATACTCCACAGCATGGATGATTTGCAATATTAAAGTGCCTGTTCAGAGCAAACCAAGCCTTTCGGCGCGTTCCAACAGCATCTTGACCGAAGAGGGCTGCCAACTCGTGCGACCTCGTAGCGTCCGTTCGTGCATGGACTGCAATCGTTCGCAAATTGCCTGGAGTGTCATGTTGGGGTTCGCGCCTTTGATCCCGGCTACGATTGCGGGCAAACGGGGCTCTGTTGCACAAATCCCATGAGGAATTCATCTCGTGAATCCAGCGTGGTAGCTGTGGAGCATGAGCAGACCCACCCCCCGGCCTACAAGACCAGGAACTGGCCAGCCTACAACGAAGCGCTCAAGCGTCGCGGCTCGCTGACGATCCATTGGCCGGTAGGCGATTGCCTGCAATCGCCGTCAGGCTGGTTCGATCCCGCGATGATCTGGGAGGCTGCGCCGACAGGCAAGCGCGGCCGACAGCCCGACTACAGTGACGCAGCGATCCAGACTTGTTTGACGATGAAGGTGCGGTTCGGCTTGGCGCTGCGTCAGACGACAGGGTTTGTCGGGAGCCTGCTCCGGTTGATCGACCTGGACTGGACCGTACCCAACTTCAGCACGTTGTCGCGTCGGCAGAATACCCTGAAGGTCAGCATTGCCTTTCGCGGCTCGCCGGGTCCGCGGCATCTCCTCATCGACAGCACCAGGATCAAGGTCGAGGGCGAAGGGGAGTGGAATGCCCGCAAGCACAGCGGCACAAAACGGCCCTCGCCACGGCCTCTCGAACCGGTGGCGAAACCGTGGCTCGACTGGCGCAAGATTCACATCGGAATTGACGAGCAAACCTTGGAGATCCGGGCTGTGGAGTTCACCACCAGCGACGTGGGCGACGCGCCCATGCTGCCGGACCTGCTGGACCAGACCCCGCCCGATCAGGAGATCGGCAGCGTCACGGCCGACGGTGCCTTCGACACCCGCAAATGCCATGACGCCATCGCCGCCCGTGGCGCTGCCGCGATCACCCCGCCGCGCAAGAACGCCAAGCCGTGGAAGCCCGACAATCCCGGCGCAATCGCCCGCAACGAGGCCCTGCGCGCGTCACGCCGTTTCGGTCGAACCATCTGGCGACGATGGAGCGGCGATCACCGCCGAAGCCGCGTCGAGACAAAGATGCATTGCTTGAAGCTGCCGGGCCAGCGTCTGACCGCTCGGGATTTTGATTGTCAGGTCGCAGAGTTCCAGGTCCGTGTTGCCGTCCTAAACGGCTTCACCGCGCTCGGCACACCCATCACTGAAACCGTGGGAAAAGCCTGTCCGGGGAAGGGGGAACCCCGTCCATCACCCGATTTGTGCAACAAAGCCCATCAGCATGACTCGCGCTGCATGGCCTGAATGGAACCCCAATTCAGACTCTTTCGTCACGCTCAATCCAATAGGTGTCTGCTGTCGCGCGAGCGTTGGTGCCCCCGCCGTGGCCGGTGAACAGCGTCAGATCAGCCGGTACTGCCGCGCCTTGTTGCGCAGGAAAGGCAGGCCGTTATCCATCACCGCTTCAAAACTGGGGGCCACGGGCCGCCATACGGCCAGACCGTAGGCTACCTCGGCCGGCATGTTGATGAAGCTTTCCATCGCCAGCCCGCCCTTGAACCCGATGGCTGCCAGCGTGGCGAAGACCTCGTCCCAGTCGCAGGTGCCTTCGCCGGGCGTGCCACGGTCGCTTTCGGACAGGTGGATGTAGCGCAGGTGTTCGCGCGCATCCAGAATGCCGTTGCCTGCGCCCTTCTCTTCGATATTCATGTGATAGGTATCAAGGTGGATGAAGATGTTGTCGGCACCCACCTTCTCGATCATCCACTTCGCCTGCCAGCCGGTGTTGATGAGGTGGTTTTCATAACGGTTGACCGGTTCGATGCCAAAGGCGATGCCGCGCGATCTGGCATGCTTTGCCGCAGCCCCCAGGGCGCGGGCGACATTGTCGTATTCCGCCATGGTGGGCGGCACGCCGGTGCGTTCGCCGATGCCGCCGTAGGTGACGCCCGACAGCGCCTCGGCGCCCATGTCGGCGGTCTTGTCGATGGCCTGGATCAGATGGGTAGTGGCACCTTCCGGGTTGACCGAGGCCCAGTTGGCTTGCGGCAGACCCAGCGAGCACACGGCGCGCATCGAATGTTTCCCGAGCAGCGCGCGGGTATGGGCTGCATCCACCGCCGGGGCGTTCAGCAGCGCAATCTCGATGAAATCCATCTTGTAGGCCACCGCCGCGGCCACGGTGCGTTCGGCCCCCGCGCGGTCCCAGTTCATCGTCCACATGCTGGTGTGTACGCCAAAGCCTTGCATCGGTTTACTCCTTCTTCGCAGGTTGGGGTCGCCAGCGTCTGGCGAGGGTGCGGATGATCATCACGGCAATCAGGAACAGGCCCCACACGGCGGTGGACAGATGTTGATTGGCCCCCAGCAGGTTCAGTCCCGACGACAGCACTTGCAGGATCACAAGCGCAATCACCACCGGCACGACCCGGCCAAAGCCGCCGAAAGGGTCGACCCCGCCCAGAAAGCACGCAAGCACCGTGACCAGAAGCAGCGCCTCACCATGACCGACACGGACGGAATTGAATCGCGACAGCATCAGGACGCCTGCGACCGCGCACATCAGGCCCGACAGCGTGTAAATCAGCGTCAGGGTGCGTTTGGTGTGGATGCCGGAATAACGCGCGGCCTCGATATTCGAGCCGATCATGTAGACCGCAAAGCCATGCCGGGTGCGGGTCAGCAGGATGTGCCAGACGAAGGCCGCGGAGGCGAACAGGATCAGGGGGATGGGGACGCCGATGACTGCGCCATGGCCCAGCGGCTGCAGGAATGCCGGAAAGCCCGAAATGTCGCCGCCGCGCGTCAGAAATTCGCCCAGACCCCGCAGGAAGATCATCATCGACAGGGATACAAGAATGGGATGGGCCCCGGTGTAGGCGATCACGGCCCCCATCACGAAACCGGACAACGCCCCAACGGCAAGGGCAGCAAGGGTGCCCAGCAAAAACGCCTCAGGCCCCGCGTCGATGCCGCCGTGGGTGTTCAGGATATAGGCCAGCGTCAGGCCGCAGATATTGGCGGTGTAGATGATGGCAAGGTTCAGCCCGCCCGAAATGATCGGGATCAGCATGGCCAGGGTGAGCAACCCAAGTTCGGGCAACTGAAACGCAATGGAGCCGAAGTTGGCGGCACTCAGGAACCGCGGGGCGAACAGGGCAAAGCCGATCAGGACAATGGCGAAGAACCCCAGAAGCCAAGTCACTTCTGTGCCGAACAGGTCTTTCAGCCGAGTCATGTGTTCGCCCCTCTGCGTTTCGGCAACAGCCGGGCACCGGAGGTGGAGATGGCGATCAGGATAACCGCGCCGATCACCATCTTGAACGCATAGGGTGATACGCCCAGCAGGTTCAGTCCGTTCTGGGTAATGGCAACCAGCAGGACGCCCAGAACGCAGCCGATGACCGTACCGCGCCCCCCGCCAAGGCGCGCGCCACCCAAAACCACCGCTGCCAGCACATCCAGTTCGCGCCCGATCAGAGCGTTCGGCACAATCTCGCGCGTGATGTTGACCTGCATCAGACCGCCGATCCCGGCCATTGCCCCCATCCAGCCAAACGCGATGAACTGCATCAGGGCGACGTTGATGCCAAGGCGGCGGGCACCTTCGGGGTTGTCACCAAAGGCGTAAAGCTGCCGGCCCGTGGTCGTGTGCCGCAACAAGCCCCAAGTGGCCGCCATGCAAACCAGCATGACCCCGACGGTCAGGGTCAGTTCGGCCCAGCCGCCGCTGGCGGTCTGGTATTCCCAGATGAAGATGCGCGCGTTCCACCAGCCGGGCAGGTCGTAGATGAACCGACCGGCCGTAAAGAACATCAGCAAGCCGAAAAAGGCGTTGAAGGTCGATATGGTGACGACAATAGAGATGATGCGGAAATAGTGGGTGAGCCCTGCGTTAATAAAGCCAAGCAGGGTACCAATGCAGATCGCGGTGACAAAACCGATTGCCCAGTTACCGCCGCCGATAGCGTCGAAGACGAAAAACGCGATGTACTGCACGAGCGATGCAGCCACGGCGAACGAGATATCAATGCCACCCGCCACAAGAACGACCAGCAAACCGACAGCCCAGATCACGTTGACGGCAGAGTTGTTCATCAGGGACGACAGATTCACCAGGGTCAGAAAGCTGTCGGTGCTGAGCGCGAGGCCCGTGCAAAGTGCTGCCAGCACGACGAACAGGCGTGTTTCCGTGGGGTAGTCGCGCAAGAGGTCAGCCATAGACTGCGGCCTCCAGTTCGCGGATGGTGGTCTGGTGCGGGTCATGTTCGCCCACAATGCGCCCGCCCGCCATGTGCAGCACACGGTCGGCGTTCAGATAGACCTCTGGCACTTCGTCCGAGATCATCAGGATGGCAAGGCCCTTGGCCGCAAGATCACGCACGATGCGGAAGATGCCCGCCCGCGCGCCGACGTCTACACCCACGGTCGGGCTGTCAAGGATCAGCAGTTTCGGCCTGGTCGCAAGCCATTTTGCCAGCACGACGCGCTGCTGATTGCCGCCCGACAGAGTGGAAACGGCATCGTCCGGCTGGCCGATCCTGATGGCAAGCCGGTCTATCCAATGGGCGACGGTTGCGGCCTTTGCCGCTAGTGACAAGAGGCCGTTCGCACCGCTGATGCGTGGCAGGACTGCAAGGACGGTGTTGTCGGCAATCGATTGCGGCTGGATCAGTCCGAGAGACAGCCGGTCCTCGGACACATAGGCGATGCCAGCGGTGATGGCGTCGCGATTGGAACGCAGGGTTAGCGGATGACCGTTCAGGGTGATGGTGCCGCTGTCGGGGCGGGTCATGCCGAACAGGCTTTGGCCCAGTTCGGTCCGCCCCGCGCCGATCAGGCCAGTCAGGCCCAGCACCTCGCCCTGCCGGATGGTCAGGGTGATGTCGTGAAACTCGCCCGCGCGGGTCAGGCCATGCACCTGCAGCACCGGCGCAGCGGCGGACCGGTCCTGGGCGGCGATGCTGGTATCAAAGGTCTTGCCGGTCATCAGTTCGGTCAGGCGGGATTGAGTCATGCCTGCCGTCGGATAGACGCCGACCAGCCGTCCGTCGCGCAGGACGGTGACGCGGGACGCGATCTGCAGCACTTCGGCCAGTCGGTGGCTGACGAACACAACCGATACCCCGCGCGCGGCGAGGATGCGGACGATGGCCAGAAGCGCATCGGTTTCGGATTGGGTCAGTGATGCAGTCGGTTCATCCATGAAGATCAGCCGCGCGTCCTGTGACAGCGCCCGCGCAATCGCCACGATCTGGCGTTCGGCAATGGGCAGGCTGCGCAGCCGGGCATCAAGGTTCAGCGTCACCCCAAGGCGCTGCAGTGCCGCTTCGGCCACGCGGCGGATCGCGGCATGACTGACGGCGCGGGGGCGATTGCCAAGCAGCGCTTCAAAGGCGATGTTTTCGGCCACGGACATTTCGGGAAACAGCGCCAGATCCTGCCAGATGACGGCGATGCCTGCGCGGCGGGCCGCCTCGGGGGTGATGGCGGTGACCGGTTCGCCGAAAAGCGCGATCTCGGCACCCGGCTCGGGCGTGTAGACGCCGGTGATGATCTTGATGAGTGTGGATTTGCCGCAGCCGTTTTCACCCGCAAGGCAGTGCACCTCGCCAACGGCAACCTCGAACGCCACGTCATCAAGTGCGCGTACACCCCCGAACACTTTCGACACATGCGACAGCCGGATCGCCGATGGGGCGGTATTGATGGGCGTGGGGGTCATGGAGCACCTGTGGTCACCGCAAGTCGCGTCGGACCGGGTTGGAGGAAAGTCGGGTTGGACACGGGGAGCATCGCGCCCAACCCCGCGATCACATCAGAGGCCCAGGTCGGCCAGACCGTCCACAGTCTCTGCGTTGATCGGTATCAGGTTGTCGGTGATGATATCGTGATTGGCGGTATCAGGTGACACCACGCCAAGGCCCGGAATGTCGGTGCCTTCGGCAATTTCAGTGCCATCTACCAACATCTTGCCCATCGTCACAAAGACGCGGCCTGCCTCGGCCGGGTTCCACATGAAACCACCAGAGATGGCCCCCGATTTTACCAGATCACGGCCCTGGCCGGGTGAAAACGGGCCCAGAACATGCACGGTGCCGACCATTCGACGTTCCTCGATTGCGCGGCCAGCGCCGATGGGCCCCTGGCTGCCAAAGGCCAGAAAGCCGGTCAGCCCCGGATTGGCAGACATCAGATCAAGGGCCGTCTTGCGGCTGTCATCAACGTTTTCGGCCACGCCATAGCGTTCGCCGACCAGCTTCATGTCCGGGTACTTTGCGCCCAGATAGGCAATCGCAGCATCGGCCCAGGCATTGTGCAGCGGCACCGTCAGCGACCCGACAAAGACTGCATATTCGCCCTTGCCGCCCATCTTTTGCGCCAGCAGTTCGGCATGATTTTCGCCAAAGCCCGTCGCCGAGGCCATTTCAAAGTTCCAGTCCACGTTCTGGATACCGGGGCCTTCGTGCGAGATCACCTTGATGCCGGCAGCGCGGGCCTTTTCCAGCACGGGCTCGAGGGCCGCTTCATCGTTCGGCACCACGCCGATCACATCCACGCCTTGGGCAATCAGGTCTTCAATGGCGCGCACCTGCAGGGCCGGGTCGGCACTGGTAGGGCCGACCATGAACGCGTCCACCCCCAGTTCGGCACCCTTTTCCTTGATGCCCGCCTCCATCGCGTTGAACCATGGAATGCCGCCGATCTTTACCACTACTCCCATGGTCGGCGCGTCCTGTGCTGCAGCCCCAAAGGCCATGGCAGCGGCAAAGGCGGCTCCTGCCAGCAGTCTGGTCAATCCAGTTCTCATTCTATCCTCCCAGGTTGAACCCGCTTCGGCGGGCGATGTCTCAGGTGAGCATGGTGTTTTATTAGATGGAACACAGCGTTGCACAATCGATTGTTCCATTGCGCCAAAATCAAACCGGACCTCCCGTCCCGGTTGGTTTGCAGGGTCCGGCTGACGGGCCGGAAAGATATTGCACAATCGATGTTTCATATGGCATCAAGGTTTTGACGTGGCGTCAAGAAAAATCGCAGTGACACCGGCAACAACGGATTTTGCAGATGAACGGGGTCAGACCCAAACCGACGATCTACGATATTGCGAGGCTTACGAAAGCCTCGCCCTCGACCGTCAGTGCGGTGCTGTCAGGCAGCTGGAAAACCCGGCGGATCAGCGAAGTGACAGCGCAGAAAATCCAGACGATAGCGGCAGATCTGGGTTATTCCGCGAACTTACAGGCGCGGGGCTTGCGGCAGGCCCGGTCGGGGATGGTAGGGATGATCCTGCCAGTACACGACAACCGCTTTTTCGCGGCGATGAGCCAAAGCTTTGAGGCGCAGGCGCGCCTGCGCGGTTGGTGTCCGGTCGTTGTCTCTACCCTGCGCGACCCGGAAGAAGAGGCCCGCACGGTCGAGACGCTGATTTCCTATGCCATCGATTCGGTCTTTATCGCCGGGGCGTCGGATCCCGAAGCCGTGGGCGCGTTGTGTCGTGCTGCAAACCTGCCGCATGTCTACGTTGACCTGCCGGGGCGCGATGCACCGTCGGTGGTCAGTGACAACTACCACGGGGCCGATATGCTGACGCGGACGATCCTGGGGACCGGGGCGTTGGGGGGGCGTCCTTATTTCATCGGCGGGGTCGCGACGGACTATGCCACATCGCGACGGATCGAGGCATTTCGGGCAGTTGTGGTCGAACGGTTTGGGGCCGTGACCCCCGAGCAGGTGATCGCCTGCGGTTATGCCCCGGTGCGGGCCCGTGCCGAGGTCGCGGCGCTGTGCGACCGGCTGGGCGGCTTGCCTGCGGCGTTGTTCGTGAACTCCCTGACCGTGTTCGAGGGTGTGCTGAGCCATCTGATCACCCTGCCCCCGGCCGCGTTTGAGAGAACCGTGCTCGGCTGCTATGACTACGACCCCTTCGCCGCGTTTTTGCAGTTTCCGTTGCATATGGTGCGCCAGAATGCGGCAGAACTGGTTGCGCGGGCGTTTGAACTGATCGAGGACGGAGTGCGCGACGCGAGACTGATCGAGATCGAGCCAGAACTGATCGCACCCCGCACCATCTATTCCAGCCCGTTCAGCGGTTTCGGGTGAACGCCAGATGTCGCGGTCCAGCCCACCGGCTTTGTCGATGGCGCGCGCGTCCTTACCAAAAAACCACGATGTACCAATGTGATAAAGGCAGAAACCGTCAGGAACTTGCCCGGATGTCATCCCGTGCGTTCAGTTCACGTCACCGGCCTCCGACTGCAGGGCGAGGGGGCCTTGGCGGCCGCGCGATAAACGTCGCCTGAGGCGGCCATCAAGCCTGACGGTGCAGTTGGCGGTGTTCGGGGCGGTTGCCGGTTGCGGCCACCGGGAGGCAGAAGTCGCAGCGACGACGTGGCCCGTGCAGCAGGGGAACTGCCCGGCACCGGTTGCGTTGACCCTGGCAGGTAAACGGGTGCGACCTCATTGCCCGCGCTGGTGCGCCGGACACTTGACGACATATAACCCGCAGAAGGACCACATGGCCCAATCCCTGACCCTCAATCGCCGTCTGGTGCTGGCTGCCCGACCGAAGGGCGAGCCTGCTGCGGCCACGCTGCGGCTCGAATCCGGCACCGTGCCAACCCCTGCGCCGGGCCAGATGCTGTTGCGCACGGAATATCTGTCGCTGGACCCTTACATGCGCGGCCGGACGAGCGTAGCGCCTTCGTATGCTGCCCCTGTCGCGGCGGGCGCGGTGATGGACGGGGGCACAGTCGCGCAGGTGGTCACTTCGCATGTCGATGGGTTTGCTGCCGATGACTGGGTGCTGAGTCATAACGGCTGGCAGGACTTTGCGCTGTCGGCAGGCAAGATACAGTACGTCGAGGAGATGATCGCAGGGCTGGAAGCGGCCCCGCAAGCATTCATCGGCCTGCTGTGCGGCGAAAACTTTGGCAGGCAGGTGATCCATGTGGGCCCTGCGAAAATCAACGAAAACAAGGGAATCCACACATGAACATCCTGATGGTTCTGACTTCGCACGACGCGCTGGGCGATACCGGCAAAAAGACCGGCTTCTGGTTGGAGGAATTCGCCGCCCCCTACTACGTCTTGAGTGATGCGGGGGCACAGATCACGCTGGCCTCGCCGAAAGGCGGGCAACCGCCAATCGATCCTACTAGCGATGCCGCTGATGCACAAACCGACGATACGCGCCGTTTCAAGGGCGATGCCGCAGCACGCGCGGCGTTGGCCGCGACGGTGAAACTGGCGGAACTGGACCTCAGCGCATATGATGCGGTGTTCTACCCCGGCGGCCATGGTCCGCTGTGGGACCTGGCCGAAGACCCCGCCAGCATCGACCTGATTCAGGTATTTGGCAGTGATGGCAGGCCCGTCGCCGCGGTCTGTCACGCGCCCGCCATTTTCCGGTACACCAAGGGCGCGGATGGCAAGTCCTTCGTGTCGGGCCGCCAGGTGACCGGGTTTACTAACACCGAAGAGGCCGCGGCAGGGCTGACTGATGTCGTGCCATTCTTGGTCGAGGATATGCTGATGGCCAACGGTGGCATCTATTCCAAAGGCGCCGACTGGACATCGCATGTTGTTGTCGATGGCACTCTGGTGACAGGGCAGAACCCGGCCTCGTCGAAAGGGGCGGCGGAGGCGTTGCTGAAGCTGCTGGGCTGATCTTGTTGGTCGTGTTGCCTGCGGTCATCGCCATCGTCGTACCTTGGCGGCCGACAACGCTGCACCGGTGCTGCGGGGCGCTGCCCCATTACCAGTCCATCACCGACCACGATCTGCCGCCTGCACGTGGCGGCGATCTTTTCGTCATGGGTCGCGATCAGGAAGGACGCCCCTGCGCCACGGCGACGCGCTGTTTCTGGCCGCCCGAAAGGTTTGTTGACGGGAAATCCGCCCGGTTGGCCAGCCCCATGCGCGCCAGTAAGTCTTGGCCCCGTGCCCGGGCGGTGGCGGTCCCGCGCGTGCGGCGGGCGGAAAGATCACGTTCTCAGCAGCGGTGAAATCCGGCAGCTGGTTGTGGAACGGGAACACGAACCCGATATGCCGGTTGCGGAAATCGGTCAGGGCGCGGTCATTGGCCGAAGTCAGGGCGGTGCCCAGCCTGATCTCGATCCGGGGTCACGCCTTGTGCGGTGGCAAGCTGCGTGCGGGCGGTATCAAGGCTGGCACAGGCGGTGGCGTGGTCAACTACCCTGCCCGATCTTATCGCCCACGGTCAGGTCAGGATCGTCGGCCAATGTCTGCCCGATGACCACAAGCCCGGCTTTCTGCCTGACAAACCCGGCCAGGAGGTAGGTCGCAACAGCACGATGGCAGATTCCTTTTCCGCGTCGACCCCGTTGATTGCCACCTGCGCCCCCACCCGCGTCATGACACCGTTGCGGGTATTGTGCGGCGACACAGTCATCACGCCTGGCTGCGCCGCGGTCATCGGCACATGGATCACCGCATCACGCAGCACTGCTTGTCGCAACGCGGATTTATCCTTGTGCCAGCAGGATATGACCGCCGTCCAGGGTGATCAGCGGCGCGGCATTCTCAACCTCCGCGACGATGTTTAAACGGCTTAGATCTTCCGCGATGCTATGCGCGACGGTTTCACCCTTGAGCTGCAAAACGGCAACCAGGCCGGCGGAACTCCGCGCTGCGCACCCCTCGTCTACGTCTGTTTCGACGCCAGGATGCCCAAGGTCGGCCACGCGGAACAGCATTGCGGTCGTATCTGCCGCCTGACCCGCTTCAGCCTGCCGACGTTTCCGCGCCGATGGCGCGGGTTCACCCGCCAAACCCCAAAGTTCGCCTTGTTTCACACGCGTTAACACGAACCTGCAAAATCAAACAAATCATAGGCAAAATTGTGATTTCCCGGGGAATTGCCCGATGGCAATTTCCCCAGATTTCAGCCCTTTTTCAATACCCGGTTGCCCAGCACTTCGGCGATCTGCACCGCATTCAACGCGGCACCCTTGCGCAGGTTGTCGGATACGATCCACAGGTTCAGCCCGTTATCAATCGTGCTGTCCTGCCGGATGCGGCTGACGTAGGTCGCGTATTCGCCCACGCATTCGACCGGCGTCATGTAGCCGCCCGGTTCGCGCTTATCGATCACCAGAATCCCCGGAGCCTCGCGCAGGATATCCCGCGCCTCGTGTTCGTCCAGAAAATCCTCGAACTCGATGTTCACCGATTCCGAATGACCCACGAACACGGGTACCCGCACGCAGGTCGCGGTGACCTTGATGCTTTTGTCGAGGATCTTTTTCGTCTCGGCCACCATTTTCCATTCTTCCTTGGTCGATCCATCGTCCAGGAAAACATCGATATGCGGGATCACGTTGAACGCGATCTGCTTGGTGAACTTCTTCGGTGCCACTTCCCGACCGGGGACGTACAGCCCCTTGGTCTGGTCCCACAGCTCGTCAATGCCTTCCTTGCCCGCACCGGATACGGATTGATAGGTCGACACCACCACCCGCTTGATCCGGGCCCGGTCATGCAGGGGCTTCAGCGCGACAACCATCTGCGCGGTGGAACAGTTCGGGTTGGCGATGATGTTCTTGTTCTTGTACC
>JAYSSN010000105.1:0-12616 GCA_043720555.1 Rhodobacterales bacterium
ACGGCCGGCGCACGCGGACCCGCGTGCTGCTGACCGCGCATGAGGCGTATCCGGCACTGGAAGAGGCCTTTCTGGATGCACAGCGCTGCGTACAGGGCAGCTTTCTGGTGTTTGATCTGGCCACACGGCTGCGTTCCGCACGGGCATTGTCGGTGGGAAAGACGTGGTTCGATCTGGTGATCCACACCTTGGCGCGCGGCGTCGAGATCACGTTGACGATTTCCGATTTCGATCCTTTGGCGCGGGCAGCGTCGCACCGGGCAACCTGGTTTTCGGTTCGCCGGTTTCAGGCCGCCGCCGCGATGGTAAAGGGTGCAAAGCTGCACGTCTGCGCGATGCGCCATCCGGCGCAGACGGGCATCCTGCCGCGTCTCTGCCTCTGGCCGCTGATCCTGCACAAGCAGTTGCGCGCCGCCCGATGGCTGAACCACCTTGCGCCGGACCAGCGCGTGGCTGCCCTGCGCGACATGCCGGGCCTGCGGGTTTCTCTGATGCAGGGTGCGACTGGCCGGATGCGGCCGTGCTTCTGGCCGGTGCCGTATCTGAACCCCGGGACACACCATCAGAAGATGGCCATTTTCGATGACCGGCTGCTCTACATCGGCGGTCTGGATCTGGCAGAGCGGCACTACGACTCGCCCGAACACGACCGCCCCGGATCGGAAACCTGGCACGACGTGCAACTGATGATCGAAGGCCCGGTGGTGGCCGAAGCGAAGGCCCATCTTGATGGCTTTCTCGATGTCGTGGCGGGTGGCGCCGATCCCATGCCGACGCGCCGCCTTTTGCGAACCATGTCGCGCAGACGGCGGGTGGACACCGTCTATTTCGGCCCCGAACCTGTCGTGCAGGAAATCGCCACAGCGCATGAGGCCCTGATCCGCCACGCCCAGCGCCTGATCTATCTCGAAACCCAATATTTCCGTGACCGCCGGTTGGCCCAGAGCCTCGCCCGGGCGGCGCAGGACAATCCGGCCCTGACGATGATCCTGATCCTTCCCGCCGCCCCCGATGACATCGCATTCGAGGGTAAAACCGGCCTTGACGCCCGCTATGGCGAATTTCTGCAGGCGCGCGCGCTGCGCCTGCTGTCACGCGCCTTTGGCCGGCGGCTGTTCATCGGCGGGGCAGCACAGCCCCGGCGATCCGCAGGAACCGGGCGGGATACCCTGAACGGCGCACCGATCATCTATGTCCATGCCAAGGTTTCGATCTTTGACGACAGTGGCGCGATCGTGTCATCGGCCAACCTGAACGGCCGCAGCCTGCGCTGGGACACCGAGGCGGGGGTCTATCTCAACATCCCGCGTGATCTGGCCGAACTGCGCCGCAAGGTCATGGCGCATTGGCTGCCGGCCGACGCCGGCGAGGAATACTTTTCAATCGAAACGGCGGCCGAGTCATGGCGCAAGCGTGCCCTGTCCAACGCCCATCGCCCGCCCGAGGACCGGCGCGGGTTTCTGCTGCCGTATGACATTGCGGCGGCCGAGGCGTTTGGTCGCGGATTGCCTGCCATCCCCGAAGAAATGGTCTGAACTTCCCGCGGTGTGCGGAACCTCTGGCGCGCCCCGCGCGTTCGTTTTTTGATGACCTTGGTCATTGCAAACCCACCGGATGCAAAGGAGACCGCGATGAATTGGGATCAGTTTGAAGGCAAGTGGAAACAGCTGAAAGGCCAGGCCCGCGAGAAATGGGGCGACCTGACGGATGATGACATGGACCGGATCGCAGGCAAGCGCGATCAGCTGGTTGGCGTCGTGCAGGAAAAATACGGCCACGCCAAAGCCGACGCCGAACGCGAAGTGGACGATTGGTACCGCAGTCTGTAATACGGCGCGCTCAGCTATGAAAAAGGCCCGCAAACAGCGGGCCTTTTTGTTTTTCCCACATCCACGGCTGTGGTGATTGTGCCGCCCGGCCCGCCCAAACGCGTATCCCGGCCCGCGTGAGGCAAACCGGGATACGTCGCAACATGACCGGGTCCGTGTCCGAACTACATCGGGCTGGTGTGCTTTGGCACTGACGCCGGCTTTGGCATCGGATCTTCGGCCGGCGCGTCGCCCGCGATCCGGTCTTTTACGCGGTCCAGCGCGTCCGTCGCATTTCGGGTCAACGTGTCCGCAACTGCATCTGCCGTGCCCTTGGCCGCCGACTTCAGATCCTGGCTGACATCGGATGCCAGTTTCGTGGCGCGCTCGCGCTCATCGGCCAGCAGGCGGGCGGCTGCATCCATCAGCTTGTCGCGTTGCAATCCCAAGGTCGAGTCTTCCGTCTGCGTTCGCGGCAGCGCCGCTGCAAGCGCCGCGCCCAATCCCAGCGCGATCGCACCCGACACCATCGGATGATCCTCGATCACCCGCCCTGCCTGGCGGGTGCCGGCGTGCATGGCGTTTTCGGCCTTGATACGGGCACCATAGGCCGCTTCGCGTGCCGACGCGATCTTGGTCTGCGCGGCCTCGGACAGCCCGCCAAGCCCTTCGCCGAAGCTGCGTTGCAGGCCCGCCGCGAAGTCAGCCACAACCGCCGCGCGCTCGGCAGCGAAATCGCGCATGGTTGCTGTGCCCGCCGCCAGACCGTCACCGACTGCGGTCGCCGCATCGCGCGCTTCGTTTTCGATCTTGCGCAGCGTGGCTGATGCCGCGCGCCGCAGCGCATCGGTTTTGTGCGACCAGTCGGTGTCGATGCTGCCGACTGCCGTGACGGGGCCGCCATCGTCTTCCCATTGCATCAGGCTTTCGGGTGCAGCCTTGCGCTTGCCCGGTGCCTTGCGGCCACCAAAGATCAGCCATGCCAACCCCACGCCGGTCAGCGCCAGCGCCAGCGGATTGGCCCGTACCGCGTCGTCGATCGCCTTGGTGTAGGCTTGGGCATTCGTCTTCACCATGCCCAGCGCCTGACTTGCCAGATTGTCGACTGACATGCGGTCCTGCAACGTATCGAGCGCCGAGCCGAGAGCCGCCCGGTCACGTTCGATGTCCGCTTCAATCTTGCGGGGATCTGAATGTTCGGTCATTGGTCAATCCTTTCCTTGATGGTTTCGATATCGCGCCGCACATTTTGCACGGCGCGGCTTTGCGAGATGTCAAAGGCAGACAGTGCGCGCATCGCGCGTCGGCCACAGACAACGGCAATGATGGCAAAAAGTACCCCGATGCCCAGCGCCACCGGGCCAGCGGGCACCCCCTGTTGATCCAGCAGCGCGATCAGCGCGAGGGTCAGCACATTCAGCGCGGTGATGGCAAAGACCAGCGCCACCGCCATGGTGCCGACGCCCCCCAGCGCCGAGCGGACCATTCCGGCCACTTCGGCCCGCGCCAGCGCGACTTCACCACGAAACAGGTTCGTCACCTGGGCAAACACGTCCTTGAGGATGGCGCTGATCGAGTGTTGGTCACTGTCAGCTGCCTGGCGTGACTCAAGGCTCATGTCAGCACCGACGTTGTCCTTGGCGGCACCTGGGTCCGTGCCACGCCGTGGCGTTTGGCATCAACCGGGACCGACCCGGCGTAGGTGTCGACAGCGCCGTGCTGGCCGCGCGCGCTGGAGCGCGCAAACCGGGCAAGGGCAAATCCCGCCAGTGCCGCACCGGCAACGAAAACACCGGGATTGCGGCGCGCGAACGATTGTGCTTCGGTCACCAGAGCGCCGATGCTTTGGCCGCGCAGCCCGTCTGACAAGTCGTCAACCGTGCCCGCAACAGCGCCAAGAACGCGCCCCTGCAAACTGTCCGTACCATGATCCGCCGCAGCCGCGCGCAACGATGCCGCGAATTTCTGGCCCTGCTCGGCCAGTTCGTCGCGTGCAGCCTCGGTCCGTTCGGCCGCCGTCTCGCGCAGCGAGCCTGCAACCGACGCCACGGTATCAGTAGCGCGGGTCACGATATCCGGCGTCTCGGCCTTGGGGGTCGCGGGCACGGAAACGGGCGCGGCGGACATTTTTTCCTTGGCGCGCTCTTTGATATGATCTTGGTCCATGTCTCATCTCCTTTGAGATACGAAGAGGGGGTTTTCCGGATCGCCCCGGACAGTCTTCCTGAAAATCAGCCCCGTTCAGACGTTGCGGGCAGCAGCAGTCGCGCCGCGAAGTCGTCGCGCATCATCAGGACTTCAGCGTTGCGTGAAAGCGGCAGCATCGGTGTTACCTTCCGCGTCATGCGAGGATGACTGCTAACGTGTGGCGGAATGTCCGGTTCCATCCGCACCGTCACGAACGGGCCGGCGCGACGTCGCTTTCACCACCGTTGCGGTCACCACGACGGGCGACACCACAATCGCCGCAAGCGCTGCGGGCAAGGCCCCCAAACTCAACGCCAGCACGGCAAAGAACAGGCCGACTACGACAATCGCAGCCATTGCTGACAGCAGAAGAGTGATGGTCGTTTGCATGGTGATCGTCCGATGTGTGGTTGATTGAACCCCCCAAACGCCGCACACTTCCAGACCGTTCCACGCGACCGCAAAACCTATACCCATGCCCCAACCGACGGCAGGCAGGCACGCCCAACCGCTGCGGGGAACCGCAAAAGACCCGCGGCGTTGCCTTATCAGTCGCGCGCCCTGCGCAACCCCATCAAAGGAGATACGCCATGCTCAGTTGGGCCTTAACATTTCTGGTGATCGCCCTGATCGCCGCCGCCCTTGGTTTTGGCGGCATCGCCGGTACCTCGGCCGGGATCGCACAGATCCTGTTTTTCGTCTTCATCATCCTGTTCGTCGTGGCAATGATCGCGCGTGCACTACGTGGCAACCCGCCTTTGTGATTGCACCCGCGCTCCACACTCAAACGGCCGTCGGTAACCCCGGCGGCCGTTTTTTTGCAGCGATTTTGCCAAACAGTCCCGCTGTGCAACACGCGCGCCGCTTCGCAGAAAAAAAGGCCCGCCAACAGGCGGGCCTTCTGGTTGCGCCGAACGCCGTGTTATCCGCCGTGGGCCGGCATTTCTTTCAACTGGGCTTCGGTCATCGACAGATAGATGCGCACGTCATCGCCGCCGTCACTGCGCAAGATATCCATGTCCGTCATCTTCAGTGCGACCGGCTTTTCGCCAATCCCGAGAAAGCCGCCGACATCAATGATCGCATCGGTGATCTGACCATCCTCGGTCACGACCAACTCGCTGATGTCGCCGATCCATTTGTCGTTGGCATCATAGACCCGCGCGCCCGTCAGGGTGTCGGTTGTCAGCTCCTCGACCGCGGCCGCCGCATAGCCATCCCGCATGACCGGCTCGCGCATGGCGTCGGGCGCGGTGGTGCCCTCTGCCGTGGTCGTGCCGTCGTCGGCCATCGCGCCTTCGCCAGTCATCGCGCCGTCTTCGGCCATCATGGTGCCGTCTTCGTTGACCTGCGCGTCGGCGGCGCCGTCTGTTGCCACCTCGGCCTCATCTGTCACGGGCGTGTCAGCGACGACCTCGCCTTCGGTCCCGGCCTCGGCTGCGGCGGCATCGGTTTCGCCCGTTGCATCCATGGTGCCGTCAGTGGTCATGTCGGCCCCACCCATCGAATATTCGGGTGCCGCTTCAAAATCAGTCCGTGCGGCGTTCATCACAAGGAAGAAGTCGCCCGTTTCATCTGCCGTCGCGCTGTCAGATACAAAGCGGATCGCGTCAAGGCCGACGGCAACCTGCCGCTCGCCCATTCCAAGGAACCCGCCAATATCGACCAGCACGGAATCGATCGTCCCGTCACGCGACAGGATGACATCGTTGATCTCGCCGATATCCTGCCAGTCCTGCTGAACGCCGGCATATTCATCGACGTCGATCGCAGTTTCCGAAGCATAGATCCGCATGCCAATGAACTCCGACGCACGCAGGGCCATCGGGTCTGCTTCCGCGCGGAACAACGGCGACGTTGCCGCATCCTGCGCAAGCGCACCAGTGGATAGAGCGGCCAGAATGGCCGTTGAAAGCATGAGCTTTTTCAAAGTGATACTCCTTCGTTTTGAAGACTTCAGTGCAGTCTTGCACCTGCGCAGCAAACGTCATGCCGCCGGCAGGGTTCCATGAAAATTGCGTCATCGCCACCGCGTCGGCACAGACTTGCCCGCCGCGGCCCCAAGTTGCCACATCGGCTGATCGCGTCGGGCGATCAGGCGGCGCATTGCAAAAATAGGTGGATGCGCATGTTGTTTGGTCGGA
Organism: Rhodobacterales bacterium; assembly: GCA_043720555.1. Taxonomy (GTDB): domain Bacteria; phylum Pseudomonadota; class Alphaproteobacteria; order Rhodobacterales; family Rhodobacteraceae; genus JAAFHS01. The sequence continues at coordinate 6,140 of JAYSSN010000105.1, forward strand.
ACCGGACGCCGTCGGCGCGGGTTGTCATTCCAGCGCCATGAAGATGAGGTCCGGCATGCCCCCTGCCCCGTTCCCGAACGGAAATGTCGGCCTCACGCGGACCATGGCCATTGTGCTCGCAGGCGGCGCGGGTACCCGCCTGCATGAGCTGACTGCGACCGAATGCAAACCGGCCCTGCCTTTCGCGGGCAGGCGTTTCCTCGCCGATTTCACGCTGGCAAACGTGGTGCGGTCTGGAGTGCCGCACATCATTGTCGCCACGCAATACCAGCCAAAAACGCTGGTCCAGCACCTGACATCGCACTGGTCTGACGCTTTCATCCCCGGCGGTCTGATGCTGCGCGACGGGCGTGGTGTCACCGCATCGCCCATGGGGTACCGCGGTACGGCCGACGCTGTGACGGCGAACATCGCCGACATTGATGCGGCAGGCGTGGATGACGTGATCGTTCTGTCGGGCGACCATGTCCATGCGATGGATTACGCCCCGATGATCGCCGATCACCGCCGCAGCAAGGCAGAAGTGACGGTGGCGGTCTGTGGCGTGCCGGTGGATACGACCGGTCCCTGCGATACTGTTGCCGCCGACGATGCGGGGCTTATCACACGCATGGCCGAAGCCCCAACCCCAGGCCTGCCGAACACCGGACAATCCGATCAGCCGCTTGTCAGCATGGGAATTTACGTATTTTCCTGGCCGTGGCTGCGTGCAAAGTTGCTTGCAGATCGCGCCGATCCGGCATCGTCACATGACCTTTGCCACGACATCCTGCCGCAGGCGGTCGCCCGGCGCGGCGCGCTTGCATTCCGGTTCACCGGCACTGACGGTGGTGCCCCGTACTGGCGTGATATCGACACGCTGGACGCCTACCGCCTGGCCCAGCTTGATTTCGCGGCAGATCCGCCTCCCTGCGCCCTGCCCGACGAGGTCCACGCCACAACCCACTCCGCCGCCGACATCATGCAGTTTGGCTTCGAGATGTCGGCAGGCGGCCTTGCTCTGCGGGCCCCGCGGTATCTGCCGGGTGTCCCCGGACGCTGGACGGTGCTGGATGGCACGGTCCTGCTGCCCGACGCGCGGGTGATGCCGGGCGCACGGCTGACGCACTGTATCGTCGCTCAGCGCACCATCGTGCCTGCCGGACTGGTTGTTGGCGAAGACCCGGTCGAGGACGCGCGCTGGTTCCGCCGGACCCAGGCCGGTACTACGCTCATCACCACGACCATGCTGGCCCAGCGCAGCGCCAAACGCGTGCGCCCTGTAACATCGCGCTGGCCGTTCTCCATCGGGAAAACACGCCCGCGGGGGGCGCTTGTCGGGGTTCCGGCACCGACAAAGGGGCACCAGGAAAATCCATGACACCTGCTACGGAGGTTGACGATCCAACGCACGACCACTTCAGTGCGTCACTGCAGGGCCGCAGGCTCACCCTGTCCAAACTCGCCACCATCACCGTCATCGTGGCGATCGTCTATTTCGCCAAGGACGTATTCTTGCCGCTGTCGATTGCGATGCTCATTACCTTTGCCTTGTCACCGCTGGCGACACGGTTGCGCAAACTGGGCTTGCCCAACATCGTGGCGGTTCTGGCGGTTGTCACTGCGGCCTTTCTGACCATCGCGCTGTTTTTTCTGACGGTGTTTTCGCAACTGAGCGTACTGGCACAAAACCTGCCCGCATTTCAGGCCAACATCATCACCAAGGTCGAAACACTGCGCGAGGCAAGCAGCGAAAATGGCATGGTGTCGCGCCTGACCAACATGCTCAGCGCCATCAACGCCGAAATCGGCGCGGCCGTGCCCGCCGAAAGCGATCCCACAACTGGTGCGCCGAACCCGCGGCCGACGGACCCGCTGAAGGTGGAAGTCATCGAGAACCAAAGCCCGTTCGCGATTTTGCAGGATCTGGTCTTGCCGCTGATCAGCCCGATTGCAACCACCGGACTTGTGATTGTCGTTGTCATCTTCATGCTGCTGCAACGCACCGACCTACGTGACCGGTTCATCAAGCTGGTGGGGTCGAACGATCTGCACCGCACGACGCAGGTATTGCAGGATGCCGGCCAGCGCGTTGCGCAGTACCTTCTGGTTCAGTTGCTGGTCAACATCATCTACGCGGTGCCAATCGCGGTCGGGCTTTGGCTGATCGGGGTGCCGAATGCGCCGCTATGGGGGATGTTGACGCTCGTTTTCCGGTTTGTCCCTTATATCGGCACCGTCCTTGCTGCGGCCTTTCCGCTGTTTCTGGCCTTTGCGGTATCGCCCGGCTGGACCGCGGTTCTTCTGACCATTGCGCTGTTCGGTGTCGTCGAACTGGTGACCAGCAACATGATCGAGCCCTATCTCTACGGTTCGCGCACCGGGGTCAGCCCACTCGCCATCATCCTGTCGGCGATATTCTGGACGTGGCTCTGGGGCCCGCTCGGTCTGGTTCTGTCCACCCCATTGACGGTCTGTCTCGTGGTCCTCGGGCGGCATCTTCCGCAGTTCGAGGTGTTCGACACCTTGTTCGGCGACGAACCCGTGCTGGACCCGCAGGCCCAGTTGTATCAGCGGCTTCTGGTTGGGGATGCTGTCGAGGCAACATTTCGCGCCGAAGAAACCCTCGAAACGCTGTATCTCGCCGAGTATTACCGCGATGTTGGCATCCCTGCACTGCTGATCGCCCAAAACGACCACACGCGCGGAGTACTTTCGACAGACGAGCGGGCGCGGTTTGCAAAAGTCGCAGCGACCGTGGTTTCCGACCTGGAAGAGGTGGTGACCGAAGAGCTTCAGGACCTCCGCGACGAAAGCCCCTCACCGGCTGACGCGGCGGGCGCTGACAATGACCCTGCCGCAGGTGCAGGCTACCGCGTGATCTGCGTCGGCGGCCGCAGTGAACTTGATGATGTGGCCGCGTTGATGCTGGCGCAGACGCTTGCAACCAAAGGTGCCACAGCGTCACATCGGGCGCACACCGACATGTCACCCTCGCGCCTGCGCGACCTGGCCGCCGAAGACCATGATTGCATCGTCATCAACTTTCTCGACCGTGCGCCGTCGCGGGCATCCTTCCTGCACATCCGGCGCCTGAAGCAAGCCGCGCCAAAAATGCGGGTGGGGGTCGTGATCTGGGATCATCTGCCGCCGAAAGACGCGCTGGCCGGCCGCAGCCTGATCGCGCCACTTCCCGAAGTGACGGAAGCCACGCTGCAGCAGGCGCGCGACATTGGCGCAGATTTCGCCGTCACATCGCTCGATGCGGCTCTGAAGGCCGCGTTCCTGGACGAGCCGTCAAAGCCGCTGCCCGAAGCAACCGGCCGCCTGAAAGGCCTCCGGGCGGCGCGTGCGTCGATCCCGTCAGGCGCAAAATCGAAAAAGGCCGCACAGACTATCGCAGCGGCCACCTGACACCGGGCTGCCGTCGCGCGGCCCCTGACATCTGCGTCAGCCCGGCAACCGGGTCGCCCACCCCCCACCATCACGCTTGCCGTATTCTCAGCCCGAGCGGGTTGATCACGGAGAGTGAAAATTAACAATTCCGCGATTGACGCCTATGCATTACAGTTTCAGCATGGGTTGTCACCCTTGCACAGATTTCAACTGCGGTGGTTCCGTTCATGGCCGTCGCGGATGACCTGCACCAAAACTGCCACCGGAGATAACTTTGGTTGATGTTCAATCCCTTGGTCCGGCCGACAGTGTGACAGCTCCGGACCGTTTGCACGCTGCGCCGTCGATTCGACCAGACCGCCAGGCAACCATCATCGCCCTGGTATTTGTTGGGGTGACCGCAGCCACCATCGGCATCATGGGCCTGCTGGGGTTCGTGATCGTGCGACAATATCGCTACATTCAGATCAACAGCGCCGCCGATGCGGGCAGCCTGTATGTCGAAGGCATCCTAGCCCCGCATGCCCACAGTTTGGTGGTATCCGGTGCGTCCCCATCACAAAGCGCGGTGGAAATCCAGGGGCATCTGGACCGGTTGCCCGACGCCGGTCGGCTCGCGGCCCTGAAAATCTGGGCGCTGAATGGCGAGTTGCTGTTCACGACATCCGGGCAGACCGAGAATCAGGCGCACCGCACCCGCGAAGCGCAGCAGATCTTGACTGGCGCGGTTCACGCCGAACTTTACACAACTGTCGATCCGGCTGATCCGACGTCGTTGCAGCCGCCCTATCTTGAAATTTTCTCGCCGATCCGCAATCCCGCCGACCAGACGCTGGTCGCCTTCGGCGAGATCTATCAGGACGCGACAGAGTTCCTGCGGCAGCGAACCGTGATCGAGCGGTCGATCTGGTTGTCCATAGGTGGATCCACCCTCGCGCTATTGGCACTCTTGCTGCTTGTCGCGAAACAACGGCTGGTCGCAGTCCGGCACCTTACCGTGGCCCGCATGAATGCCGACGAAAACCGCTCGCTGATGATCGCCGCGCAACGTGCGCGCCTGACCGCCAGTCAGTCCAACGAACATCTGTTGAACCAACTCGGGGCCGAACTGCACGACGGGCCCATCCAGATGCTCAGCCTGATGATGCTCATGGGCGACACCGGCGGTGAAACCCCGCAGGGCCTTTCACCCCGTGAAGTCGGCGATCAGGTCATGTCCGATCTGCGCGACATATCAAGCGGCCTGATCCTGCCGGAAATCCATGATCTTTCGACCGAACAGACAATCAGGCTCGCCATATCGCGGCACGAAAGTTTCACGAACACGACGGTGACTGCCCAACTGCAGGACCTGCCTGAAACCACGGACTATGCGCTGAAAATCTGTGTCTACCGGCTGGTTCAGGAAGGGCTGGTCAACGCCTTCAAACACGCAGGTGGCCACGGCCAGCGCGTCATGGCTACCGCTGACCACACCCAGATCACCATCACCGTGTCAGATCACGGCGAGCGCGACGATACCGCGCGACGCACGCGCAAAGGGCGCGGCGGGCTTGGGCTGCAGGGCCTGCGCAACCGGCTCGAAGTGTTCAACGGCACCCTGCATGTTCAGAAAAACCAGACGAACGGCACCGATCTGACAGCACGGATCCCGCTGGGCTAAACGCCTGATCCAGGCGGCCAGATCACCTCAGTTCAGCTGTGCCCGCGACCTTGCGGCATCGCCGATGCCCATTTCCTGCGCCGCAAGCACCACCTCGATCCGGTTGCGCACATTCAGCTTCTGCATCAGCACGCTCATGTAATGCTTGACCGTCTTGTCACTGATGAAAAGCGTCTGCGCAATTTCCCGGTTGGTCCCGCCGCGCAGCAGCAACCGCAGCACCTGCTCTTCACGCACGCTCAGCCGGAATGCCTGCGCTGCGGCCCGGCGGACCGACGCCGTACGCAATCCCGCCACCACCTTGGCGGCAAAGCTTGGCGTAATAAACGTATCGCCCGCATGGACGGTGCGGATCGCGTGGATAAGCTCTGAAACCGTGCTGCCTTTCAACACATAGCCGGTCGCACCCACCTCCAGTGCGCAGATGGCGTGATCGACGACATTCGTCGCGGTAAACACGACGACCTTCGTCCCGGAACGGCCCAAAGCGATCTCGGAAATGGTTTCAAGGACCCTGCCGGGCATGTTCAGGTCAACCACGATCACGTCGGGCCTGAAGGTCGCAACGAGATGCAGCGCGTCACCCGCACACTGGCCAAATCCGACAGTCTCGAAATCGGCATTCGTTTTAAACAGGGTCTCAATTCCGGCAAGCAAAATCGGGTGATCGTCTACAAAGGCAACAGAAATAGCAGGCATTTCAAACACTCCCATGTAATCCTTCCACGACTCGTAAAAACGAACAAAACGAAATACTTGGCTGACTTCCCTCAACGGTCGACTCGAGCCCTCTACACGAACGTACACCAAAACAGACGTTGGCAAAGTCAATCTTTGGGTCAGAATTGCCGCGTACCGCTCCGGCCGGAACTGACAACGTTATATTTGTTTCAGAATACGAAACATTGGTGTGAACTTACATTCTCATGTAAAAAATTGAATACAACTAATGCGATAGCGGTGTGCAACACAGGATTCAGATCGATAAAACATCAAGCCACAACTAATGGTAGGCGACGCTGCGCAGGAAAAGTCTCATCATCCAATATGCGCCAAGTTACCATAAAAACGACTCGCGCAAAAGTTGAATCGCTTCATCAAATCTTGTGCGTCCACGCGGATAAAGATGGCGTCGCCCGTGTGCCACCGCTCAGACACGCACACGTAAATTATTTGTTTTTATACACAAATCGTATCGCGACTCGGTTCTGGGTCAAGAGTTTATGGCCGATACTGGCGTCATTGTTGCAATTCGCCGGGCGCCTCGCACCGCGTCCTACCGTCGCAGTCGATGACGATTCGCCACAGCGCCCAGGGCTGGCCGCGCTACCGCTCGCGGAACGCGCGGTTGAACTGGTCCATCACCGGCTTTGCCAGATAGGAGAAAACCGTTCTCTCATCCGTCTGCACGTAAACCTCGACCGGCATCCCCGGCAGCA
>JAYSSN010000106.1:0-1900 GCA_043720555.1 Rhodobacterales bacterium
CCCATGCCCCCGCCTACAAAGACCGTGCGGTTGAAATCTTCAAAGAACGCATCATCCACCAGCCGGTCGAAGTACTGATAGACCGCCGGATCACGAAACCACGTCTCGCCATCAGCGATGATGCACAGATAGGACCAGCCCATCTCGCGCGCCATGTCATAGCCCACAGGCATCTGGCCCGGTCGCGTGCGGATGTTGTGAATGGTATCGAAACTGACGATCAGCGTCGGGTCGTCATCCATGAAAAAAGCATGGTGGCGGCTGCCGACAGACTGGAAATAGCCATCCGCATCGCCGATCTGCTCCATCACGGACAGCCATTCCGCGACTGACCCTGCGGCGGACGCGTCACGCGGCGGCGCGTCTGTCGTCATGTCTGTCGTCGGCATGTATTCAACCTGAAAATGGGCCGCCATATGAAACCGCAGTGTCGTGCTAAGTCTGTGTCACAGCAAGTGAAAACACCGTGTCATTGACCCCTGATTGCCTAACACTTGGTGCAAACTGTTTCGGCTTAACCGGCTTTGGACAACCCATGGGAGAGCCGCCTTCCGGCCGTTACCGCACAGCGTGATCCCGGATCAAACGCGCCTCTTGCACACTCAGCACCCGAGTCGGCGGCGTCATCAGCAATCGGCCGAACAACGCGCGCCACGGCTCTTGCACCATCAGGGCCGCAAAGCGGCGGTGGCGCCATGCAACCGCGGCCGCATGCAGCGGGCGCAGAACGGGGTCGGCATGCAACGCGGCGCGCAGACCAGCCGAGTCGAGCGACAGCACCGACGGATCCGCCACGTCGCTGAAGTTGCGTTCCACCCAATAGCCCATGTCAAAGGTCGATGCCTCGCGGTTCGCGCGCCCGCGGTCGCATTTCACGACATAGCTTTCCATCGCGCCAAGCGCATAGTGGTTCAGCTGGACAAGCCCATAGTTGTCCTGCCCGAAATCCGAAAAGATCCGCTGGGTCTGAAACGCCGCCCCCAGAGCGCGGCCTGATCCATCAAACCAGCGCGGATCGCGCGCCTTGTCAGGACTTCGCGGGCGGTGCACGCCCAGCTTGGCATAGCCCCCGTCATTGCGGAACAGCGTCTTGAACAAGGCGGCCCGCCACGGCCAGTGCAACACCGAGGGCGCCGCCCGGGTGAACACCTCTGTCAGGGGGGCATCCACATAACGCACGACCCCGGCGTTGCCGAACATCCGCCACGTCAGGGTAATCGCATCCGCGTCTGGCAACGTATCAAGCAAAGCCGGAATGGTGCGATTTCCCACATGGACGTTCACGAATTCATCAATATCGAAGAACAATACCCAATCGGCCGCCTGCATTGCCGGATGCCGGTCGGCCGCCTTGAGTGCTGCCCATTGCGGGCCTTCGGGATGGGGGCCATCGTTCCGGACATGGGTCAACCACCCCATGCGCGCAAGGCGGTCCAGCAGCGCATCGGTGCCGTCATCGCAATCATTGGAGAACACGAGGAAATCGGTAAATCCGCAGGCACGGTGATGCGCCAGCCATTCCAGCAGGAACGCGCCCTCATTGCGCACCGTCAGGATACCGAGGATGCGCATCGGGCCGTCCTTTCGTCTGTGGCAGCGATCAGTGCTGCGTAATCCGGCCGGGCCGAAAGCTCGGCGATCCTGGCCACATGCCAGTCCACGGCACGGGCATGCAGGGCGGCCAGTTCCGCATCCGCCGTCAGACGCGCCATCCAGTCCGCGGTTGCCCCGTCATAGCGCCGCACGGCATCGCAATGTTCCTGCGCCACATCGAAGCGGTGCCAGTAATCCAGATCCATGCTGTCCAGCGTATGATTGACCCGGCCGCGGTCGCGCTTGACAAGAAAGCTGTCGCGCGCGCGCAGACAATAGTGGTTCACCTGTGCAAAACGATAGTCCG
>JAYSSN010000107.1:0-4578 GCA_043720555.1 Rhodobacterales bacterium
TATTCCCCCGGACGGATCGAGTTTGAACCGGCGCCCAACGCCGCGCCCGACCTTGCGGCACGTCTGGGGCAGCGGTTGCAGGGCTGGACCGGGGGCCGCTGGGGCGTGTCTGTGGTGTCGACTGGTGGTGCACCCACGATCGCCGAGGCGCGCGACAGCGTTCGGGATGCGGCAACGGCAGAAGCGGCGCTGAACCCGCTGGTGCAGGCCGTGATGGCGGCTTTTCCGGGGGCCAGAATTACCGATATCCGCACGCCAGAGGCACTGATCGCGCGTGCGGCAACCGAAGCCCTGCCCGAAGTGGAAGACGAATGGGACCCGTTCGAAGACAATTGATTTTGTTCCTGGCCACCGCGACTCCCGCCATGGCCGAGGTGTGCGACAAGACCCGCTCCGGATGGACGCCCGCCCATCGCCCGGTGGGCCTGTGGGGCGAGGCGGCGGTCTTTGCGACGTCCCTCGCAGCATTGGTGATGCTGGCCGCACTGTTGGTGGGCTGGTATTTCCGGCAGCACCTTTTGCTCAGCGGGGTCATGCTGGCGGCGGTGGTCCTTGCCATCCCGCGACACTGGCCGGTGAACCAAGATCTGATTGCTGTGGCGCGGGCTGAGGGGTGCATGGGGCCACCGACCCTTGTGATCGGGCTTTTAGCGCTGATATGGTTAGGGGCCATCGGCGGGCTGTTCTTGCGGCACAAAGGAGTGACATGATGTTGAAGGGACTGGGCGGGCTAAGCGGGCTTGGCGATATGGCCAAGATGATGAAGGCCGCGCAGGACATGCAGGGCAAGATGGCCCAGATGCAGGACGATCTGGACCGGATCCTGGTGATAGGCGAATCCGGTGCCGGGCTGGTGCGCGCGCGGGCGACGGCGAAGGGCGAGTTGACCGGGCTGGAGATCGATCCGTCCATCTTTGTCGCATCCGAAAAGGAAGTGGTCGAAGACCTGATCCTTGCGGCGATCAAGGACGCGCAGGCCAAGGCGGCACAGCGCGCGCAATCGGAAATGGCGAAGATGACCGAAGGTCTGGGCCTGCCACCCGGCATGAAGCTGCCGTTCTGACGTGGGCGGCACCACCCGCGATATCGAAGATCTGATCGAGCTGATGGCGCGGTTGCCGGGCCTTGGGCCACGGTCGGCGCGCCGCGCGGTGCTGATGTTGCTGAAAAAGCGGGGGCAGGTGATGGCGCCTTTGGCCGCGCGCATGGCCAACGTTGCTGCCACCGCGCGCGACTGCGTGACCTGCGGCAATATCGGCACGGATGACACCTGCGCGATCTGCGCGGACCCGGCCCGCGCCACGGGCGAAATTTGCGTGGTCGAGGACGTGGCCGATCTGTGGGCGATGGAACGGGGCCGCGTGTTCAAGGGGCGCTATCATGTGCTGGGCGGAACGCTGTCGGCGCTGGATGACGTGGGGCCGGACACGCTGCGCATCCCGCATCTGGCCGCCCGCGTGGCGGATGAGGGTGCACACGAAGTGATCCTCGCGCTGAACGCGACTGTGGATGGCCAGACGACGGCGCACTACATCGCGGACGCGCTGGCGGGCACGGGGGTGCAGATCACCTCGCTCGCGCAGGGCGTGCCGATCGGGGGCGAACTGGATTACCTTGACGACGGCACGATCGGTGCGGCCTTGCGGGCCCGCAAGGCGTTCTGAGGGAACACGGGCGCCGCCCGGCATGAAAGGGGGGAGGTCCCCATGCCGGGCGGCGCTTCAGCCGCAGGGATGGGCTGACGGGGATCAGACCGTCACCCTTGCGGCGTCCCGACGCAGCGGCGCGAACGGCCGCAGTCGGAAACATGGTCAACGTGATATCCGCCCCATGGGCCAAGGTGCCAGACCTTGAAAAACAGCACCCGATCGTGAAAACACAGCCTCAGAAACAAACGTCAACACCAATGCGATTGTCGAAAACCATAACCAATGCAAACAAATTAGCACCGCATGTGGCCTGCGCACAGGGCAGGAATTCCTTACCTTGGATCAGGCCAGCAGCCCGGCCAGCACGAAATCGGCGGTGCTCGGGCTCATCGCCGTGGGGATGTCATACAGGACGGCGAGGCGCAGCAGCGATTTCACGTCCACATCATGTGGCATGGCCGACAGCGGATCGGTGAAAAAGACTAGCGCATCAAGGCGGGCTTCGGCAATCATCGCCCCCAGTTGCGCATCGCCCCCCATTGGCCCCGATTTCAACCGGGTGACGGGCAGACCCGTGGCATCCGCCACCCGGGCCCCGGTCGTGCCGGTGGCCCAGAGGCCGAACCCCTCCAGCACCGCGCGGTGCCGGGCGGCCCAGGCGACCATGTCATCTTTCTTGTCGTCATGCGCCACCAGCGCGAGTGCCAGACGTGCCATCATCATCCCATGAAAAGCCCCCGCGCGGGGGGCCTTTAAAGTCAGCGCCGCAGAGGCGAATCGTCGTCTTCGTCGTCTTCGTCATCTTCATCCGCGTCGGGCAGAGTGAAGAAGCTTTCCGCATCACTGTAGTCGGCGGGTTTGTCTTCCTTCTCGACCTTGCCAAAGCCTGCGAGTTTGTCCAGCCCACCGGGCATCTTGGCGTCGTCCGACATGCCGAGCGATTGTTCGGTGCTGACCAGCTTGCGACGTTCGTCATCGCTCATCACGGTGCCATCGGCAGCCTTCTTGCGGGCGGCGGCCTGTACGGCGGCGTCAAGTTCGGACTGGCGGCACAGGCCAAGGGCCACGGGGTCAATCGGGGTGATCTGGCTGATGTTCCAGTGGCTGCGTTCGCGGATCGACAAAATCGTGGGTTTGGTGGTGCCCACCAGTTTTCCAACCGCGCCATCCGACAGTTCGGGGTGGAATTTCACCAGCCACAGGATCGCCGCCGGGCGATCCTGGCGTTTGGACAGCGGCGTATAGCGCGGGCCACGACGCTTTTCTTCGCCCACGGCCGAGGCGTTGAATTTCAGCTTGAGCTTGTAGGCCGGGTCTTTCTGGCCGCGCTCGATCTCGACAATATCCAGCTGGTTGTTGGCGACGGGATCGAATCCTTTGACGCCCGTGGCTACATCGCCATCGGCAATCCCTTGAATCTCAAGTTCGTGCATGCCGCAGAATTCGGCGATCTGGTTGAAGTTCAGGGTCGTGTTGTCCACCAGCCAGACGGCGGTGGCTTTTGCCATAAGCGGTTTGTTCATGTCGAACACTCCTTTACAAATCTCTTCCGGGCCGGGAAAACGGCTGCGACCGGGGCCGCGACTTCCACGTTTTCAGGGAATTCAACAGCCCATATAGTGGCACATGGCCCCAGAGGAAAGAGAAAATGCGAAACCTTTTGGCGGGCCTGCTGATGGCGATGCTGGCCCCCTTTGCTGCGCGCGCCGATGGCGAGGCCGCGGGCGAGTTCGACTATTATGTGATGGCGCTGTCGTGGTCGGCCAACTGGTGCGCGCGCGAGGGTGATGCGCGGGACGATCCGCAATGCGACGCGGGGCGGGGGCTGACCTTCACACTGCATGGGCTGTGGCCGCAGTACGAGGATGGCTGGCCTGCCTATTGCCGCACTGGCGCACGCGATCCGTCACGGGGCGAGACGGCGGCGATGTCGGATATCATGGGGGGCGCGGGCCTCGCGTTCTACGAATGGAAGAAACATGGGCGCTGTGCGGGGTTGTCCGCAGCGGATTACTTTGCGCTGGCCCGCAAGGCTTATGGCAGCGTGGTGATCCCGCCCGTGTTTGCCGATCTGGACCGCGATGTGGAACTGCCTGCGTCGGTGGTCGAGGATGCGTTTCTGGAGGTGAATCCCGGTCTGTCGCGCGACCAGATCACCATCACCTGCGATGGCGGTATGATTCAGGAGGCGCGGGTATGTCTGACCCCTGACCTTGAGCCGCGCCGCTGTGGCGATGATGTGATCCGCGATTGCCGGATGCAGGATGCGGTGATGGAAGCGGTGCGCTGATGCCCTTGCCATCAGGCACACCGGACTGAGATTTCAGTCGGTAATTTTCAGATGGCGTGCGGGCTTATTCCTGCGCGCGCAGTACCTGTGCGGGTCGTGCTGCCAACGGTCGCCACGCGAAAGCGAGGCCGGCCAGCAGCGTCGCCATGATCCCGCCCAGGACGATGGCGGCGGCGCTGACGGGTTCAAAGGCATAGTCCGCCTCCATCACTTGTGTCAGCACAGCCCAGCCCGCCACCGCCCCGGCAACGATGGCCACGGCCCCGGCCGCTGCCCCCATCAGTGCGGCACGCAGGGCGAATGAGCCCAGGATCTTGCCCCGCGTGGCCCCCAGCGTTTTCAGCAAGGCGGCTTCATAGACCCGGACGCGTTCGCCCGCTGCGGCCGCGCCGATCAGCACGATGAACCCGGTCAGCAGGGTGGCCGCTGCCGCCCAGGCCGTTGCCGTGGCGATGGCCCCCAGCGCTTCGGTCACGCGGTCGATGGCATCGCGCACGCGGATCGCGGTGATGTTGGGGTATGCCCGCGACAGGTCGCGCAGGATGGGCGCCTCGGCGGCCGCGTCGGCATAGACGGTGGCGATGAAGGTGTGCGGCGCGCCTTGCAGGGCGGCAGGGTTCATCGTCATCACAAAGCCCA
>JAYSSN010000108.1:0-4574 GCA_043720555.1 Rhodobacterales bacterium
GGCGGGGGGCACATTTGCCACCTACACCGCCGCGGGCCAAGTGCGCCGTGCACTGGCACAGGCGGGCTTTGCGGTGACCCGCCTGCCGGGGTTTGGCACCAAACGGCATATGTCGGCGGGGGTGCTGGCGTGAAACGGGATACGCGGGCGGGCATCTGGCTGATGATCCTTGCCGTCACGATCTTTGCCATTCAGGACGGGTTTTCCCGCCACCTTGCCGAGAATTACAACGTGCTGATGGTGGTGATGATCCGGTATTGGGGCTTTGCCGCATTTGTGCTGGTCTGGGCGTTGCGCAGCCCTGGCGGCCTGCGGTCCGTCGCCACGGCGCGTCCGGTACTGCACACCGCCCGCGCCTGCCTGCTGATAGCCGAGGTGTGCGTCATCATCTGGGGGTATACCCTGATCGGGCTGATCGAAAGCCATGCGGTCTTTGCCGTTTGTCCCCTGCTGGTGGCCGCAATGTCGGGGCCCATCCTGGGCGAACGGCTGGGCCTGCGCGGCTGGGCCGCAATCATCGCGGGGCTGCTGGGCGTGCTGGTGATCCTGCAACCGGGCACGGGCGTATTCACCCCCGCCGCGCTGCTGCCACTGGCCGCCGCCAGCATGTTTGCGCTTTATTCCGTGCTGACCCGCATGGCTTCGGCCACGGATGCGTCGTTCACCAGCCTGTTCTGGTCCGGCGTTATCGGGGCCGTCTTGATGACAGCCGTTGGCCTGCCGCAGTGGGCCCCGATGCTGCCGGTTGACTGGGTGATGATGGTCATTTACGCGCTGCTCGCCCTGCTGGGCAATTACGTGCTCATCAAATGCTATGCGACAGCCGAGGCGAGCGTGGTGCAGCCCTTTGCCTATCTGCAGATCGTGCTGGTCAGCATCGTCGGCGTGATGGTGTTTCAAGAGCTGCTTCAGCTGCACGTCATCATCGGCGCTGCAATCGTGATCGCGGCCGGGCTGGTCACGCTGTGGACAACCAGGGCGATCCCGCTGGATGATCCGCACTGAAACAAATCAGAAGCCCTGATTGGTCGGGACCACTCCGGGGTGTGCGGCAAAGGGGTCTGTCTGCCGCTGGCGCGCCGGACCGTCCGATCCGCCTGCCGCCCCTCAGCCCCGCAATTCGCCGGTCACACTGACGGGCCCGACAGTACCTTTCAGCTTGGCACGATAGATCACCAGACTTTCCACCACCCGCATCACGTACGTCCGGGTTTCGGTGAACGGGATGGTTTCCACCCAATCCACCACATCCACCGCCGGATCGCGCGGGTCGCCAAACTCGCCCACCCAGCGCCGGGGTCGGCCGGGGCCTGCGTTGTAACCCGATGCGATCAGCGCCACCGACGGGCCGAACTCATCAATCATCACCCGCAGATACGCCGATCCCTTGGCCACATTATAAGCCGGATCGGTGGTCAGCTTGTCCACGCTGTAGGCAAGCCCCGTCGCGTCCGCCATCAGCTGGGCAGTACCCGGCATCACCTGCATGAGCCCGCGCGCGCCTGCGGGGCTGATGACGGCCGGATCAAATTCGCTTTCCCGCCGGGCAATCGACAGGGCCAGCGCGCGGCTGACCGGCAGGCCATCGGGCACCATGGCGGGCACCGGAAAATAGGCGCGCGGCAGGATCACCCCGCGTTCGGCTGCCGCCTTGGCCACCAGCAGTGCGACATGCGGCTCGTCCAGCGCCAGCGCCATATCGGCAAGCTGGTTCAGCTCGGTTCCATCCAGACTTTCGGCCAGTTGCAGGACGAACCGTTTGGCCAGTGTCCGTTCGCCCGCCGCCAGCAGCAAACGCGCGGCAGTCAGCACCGAGGCGTCGGCGAAATTGGATTGCCGCCATTCGGCAGGCCGGGCGTCCGACAGCAGCCCCGCATCCAGCGGCACCCCCAACCGTTCGGCGGCAAGCAATCCGTAATAGGCCGTGGAATGGCGGGCCGCGGCGCGGTACGCCTCTTCGGCGGCGGCATCGTCACCCTTTTCCTCATAGGCGCGGCCTTGCCAGTACAGCGCGCGTGACAGGCTGATGGGCGTGACGACCGCCGCTTTCAGCCGCGCGAAATGGTGCAAGGCCGTGTCGGCATCACCCAGTTTGCGCAGGGCGATGAACCCTGACAGGAACTCCAGATCGGCATAATCCGCGCCTGCGGTCAGTTGGTGGCGCGCGGCAACGCGGTAGGCGTCCGCCCCCCGCCCCGCCCGCATCAGCAGCCGCGCCAGCGACGCACGCCGTTCGGCCCAGAGCGCGGGCTGCCCCAACAGTGCCGCGCTTTCAGACCGCTCCAGAATCAGCGCCATCGCGTCATCGGTGCGATCCTTGCGCATGCGCCAGACAAAGCGGTCATAGGCAAGACCGGGGTCGCCCGCGACGGACGCCGGAATGGCCTCGACCAGTGCCGAGGCGTTCGCGGCCTCGGCCCGCAGGGCCATGCGCACCGCCGCCAGCTTTTGCCAGTCAGGTGATACCAGCGGCAGCATGCGCTTCGCTTCGTCCGCACGGCCATCCGCCCATAGCAACCGGTCCAGCCGCACCTCATGCGCCACCGCCAGCGCTCCGCCATAAAGGTCCAGCAGATAGGTCTGCGCGGTGGCATCAAACGGCAACTCGGTCCACGCCCGAAACGCCTCGGCTTCGGCCTCCGCCCCACGCCCCTCGGCCGTCAGCGCCCGGATCAGGGCCAGCGATCCCGTCGCGGTGCGTGGCGCATCCGTGCCGAAATAGGCGATCACCCGGGCAGGGTCCGTGGACCGGGCCACAGCAACCTCGCCTTCCTTTTTCAGCAGCGGCAGGCCGGGCCAATCGGGGCGCCGGGCCAGAAACGCCTCATAGTCACCCAACCGCCCTTCGCCCGCGCGTAACCGCTGCCATTCGACGATATCGCGCCCGATCTCGCCGCTGACCGCCGCCTGCGCGCCAGCCCAGTCCGCCGTCGCCACGAGGCGCAATGCCGTGCGCAGATCTGCGGCCTCATCGGCGTGGGCGGGGCTGGCAAGTGCCAGTGTCAGGGCAAGAAGAAGGACTTTCATGCACTCATGTTTGCCGCAACCGTGCGCCGTCTTCAACCAACGAAGCTGTCATCGGCAAAGCCCCCCGCGCAAGGCGCATCAATGGCGCAGCGGGGCCCCGTGCGCGGGCGAACTTGGCAATTGCCGAAAGGGGCGATAACAGGGCGGCAGAACCCACGGGTGCCCCGTTGCGCACCCGACAACCAGAGGAGATGCGTGTCATGTTAAAAGGGTCCATTCCAGCCCTGGTGACGCCGTTCAAGAACGGCGCTCTGGACATCGACACGCTGAAAAAACTGGTCGACTGGCATATCGCCGAAGGCTCCAGCGGGATCGTCCCGGTCGGCACCACGGGCGAAAGCCCGACACTGTCACACGCCGAACATGGCCGCGTCATCGAAGAAGTGGTCAAGGCCGCCGCCGGTCGCGTTCCGGTGATTGCCGGAGCGGGGTCGAACAACACCGCCGAAGGGATCGACCTGATCCGTCATGCGCAGTCGGTGGGGGCGGATGCGGCCCTTGTCGTGACCCCCTATTACAACAAACCGACGCAGGCCGGGCTGATCGCGCATTACACCGCGCTGCATGATGCCAGCGCCCTGCCGATCATCATCTACAACATCCCCGGCCGTTCGGTGGTGGACATGTCGCCCGAAACGATGGGCGTTCTGGCACAGCTGCCACGCATCGTTGGCGTCAAGGATGCCACGGGCAAGATCGAACGCGTGTCGATGCAGCGCATCACCTGCGGCGCCGACTTCATTCAGTTGTCGGGCGAGGATGCGACAGCACTGGGGTTCAACGCGCACGGTGGCGTGGGTTGCATTTCGGTGACCGCCAACATCGCTCCGCGCCTGTGCGCCGAATTTCAGGCCGCGACGCTGGCGGGCGATTACGCCAAGGCATTGCGGTATCAGGATCGCCTGATGCCGCTGCACGAAGCGATCTTTATCGAACCCGGTCTGGCCGGGGCGAAATACGGCCTGTCCCTGCTTGACCGTTGCAGCGAAGAGGTTCGCTTGCCGCTGGTGACGCTGACAGATGGCACCAAAGACCGCATCAAATCCGCCATGCGCCATGCAGGCATCCTGAATTGACCCAAAACTTTGGCCGTGAGGCCAACCTGCGCGGCAGCCTGCTGATGGTCGCCGCCATGGCGGGTTTCGCGGTCGAGGACATGTTCCTCAAGTCTGCGGCAAAGCTCATGCCGGTGGGCGAGGTCATCGCACTGTTCGGGCTGGGCGGCATGCTGGCTTTTGCGCTGCTGACCCTGCGGCGGGGCGAGGCGGTGTTTCCCCCCGCCATTGTGTCGCGCCCCATGCTGGTACGGTCGGTGTTCGAGGTGACGGGGCGGCTGTTTTATTCGCTGGCCATCGCGCTGACACCCCTTTCGGTCGCCTCGGCCATCCTGCAGGCCACGCCCCTTGTCGTCGTGGCCGGGGCCGCAGTGATTTTCGGCGAAACGGTCGGATGGCGGCGCTGGACCGCGATCATCGTGGGCTTTTGCGGCGTGATGCTGATTATCCGGCCCGGCCTTGCCGGCTTTGATGTGCTGTCGATCCTGACGG
>JAYSSN010000109.1:0-12552 GCA_043720555.1 Rhodobacterales bacterium
GTGCCGGTGATGGAAGCCCCCGCCGCGCCGCGTGCGCCGGTAGCGGTGGAAGACGCGAACCGCGAGGAACGCGTCAAGATGACCCGCCTGCGCCAGACCATCGCCCGGCGTCTGAAAGAGGCGCAAAACACCGCCGCCATGCTGACCACCTATAACGAGGTGGACATGAGCGCGATCATGGCCCTGCGCAACGAATACAAGGACCAGTTTGAGAAGAAACACGGGGTCAAGTTGGGCTTCATGTCTTTCTTCACCAAGGCCTGCTGCCATGCCCTGCGCGAAGTGCCCGACGTGAATGCCGAAATTGACGGGACGGATATTGTCTACAAAAACTACGTCCACATGGGCGTCGCCGTCGGCACGCCGACCGGTTTGGTCGTGCCGGTGGTGCGCGATGCCGACAAGATGGGCTTTGCCGAGATCGAGAAGAAGATTAACGAACTGGGTGCAAAGGCGCGGGACGGCAAACTGAGCATGGCCGAAATGCAGGGCGGATCGTTCACCATATCCAACGGTGGGGTCTACGGCTCGCTAATGTCGTCGCCAATCCTGAACCCGCCACAGTCGGGTATATTGGGGATGCACAAGATTCAGGATCGGGCGGTTGTGGTTGGCGGGGCGATTGTCATCCGTCCCATGATGTATCTGGCTTTGTCCTACGATCACCGCGTGGTTGACGGCAAAGGCGCGGTGACGTTTCTGGTGCGGGTGAAAGAGGCGCTGGAAGACCCGAGAAGGTTGTTGATGGATTTGTGATGACGAAAGTAGGAGCGGAAAATGGGAAGTGAACTGGGGATACTGGCGCTGTATGGCCTCTGGGTCATCATCACAATTTTTGCGCAAATTATGGTTGGCCGCTTGCAGGTCGGTGATTGGGCTCTGTTCAGTCCGCGCGATGAAATACCGAAATTGGTTGGCAAAGCGGGAAGGATGGAACGGGCGCAGTTGAATTCTGTGGTGGCGATGGCTTTGTTCGCCCCGGCAATTCTGATTTTGCAGGCAAAGGGCGGATTTAGCGGCAGCACCCTGCTGGCGGCGCAGGCGTTTTTGATTGCGCGGATCGCATATGTTCCGCTCTATGCCTATGGGGTTTATGTATTTCGCACGCTGGTCTGGCTAGTTGGAATTTTAGCAACGGCCTACCTCTATTACATGGGAATGTGAGGGCAACATGAACGGCATCTGGATTTATCTGATCGTCGACAATGCCAAAGCGGCGATGGAATATTACGGCAAGGCTTTCGCGGCTGAGGTCGGCGAACCGGCTTTGGGCGAGGATTCGGGGCGGGTGTTGAACGTGCAGCTGAAATGCTTCGGCACCACGCTGATGCTGATGGACGAATTCCCGGAATATTCGGATTATGGCAAAGGGCCGAAGACGATTGGCCACACCACGTTTACCGGTCATATCCAGTTGGACACAACCGCCGAAGTTGACCATTGGCACGCCCTTTCGGTGGCGAATGGCGCGACCGTGACGATGCCTATCGAGGTCACCTTCTGGGGCGATTATTACGGCCAAGTGCGCGATCCGTTCGGGCATGACTGGTCGTTTGGCTGCACTCCGGTGAAACATTAAGGAGCCGCCAATTGGCCGACTACGACGTACTCATCATCGGCGGTGGCCCCGGCGGCTATGTCTGTGCCATCCGCTGCGCCCAACTGGGTCTGAAGGTCGCGGTAGTCGAAGGCCGCGAGACGTTGGGCGGCACTTGCCTCAACGTTGGTTGTATCCCCTCAAAGGCACTGCTACACGCCACCGAAATGCTGCATGAATCGCAGCACAATTTTGCGGCTATGGGATTGATAGGTGACACGCCCAAAGTCGATTGGGCGGCGATGCAGGCCTATAAGCAGAAAGTTGTCGACGGCAACACCGCTGGCATCGCTTTCCTGTTCAAGAAGAACAAGGTCGAGCATTTGAAGGGCTGGGGTAAAATCGTCGCCGCCGGTCAAGTGCAAGTCGGCGATACCGTCCACACCGCCAAGAACATCGTCATCGCCACCGGGTCGGAACCCTCGCCGCTGAAAGGCGTGACGGTCGACGACAAAATCATCGTCACTTCAACCGGCGCATTGGTTGCTGGGAAAATCCCGGCGCGTCTGCTGGTGATAGGCGCGGGCGTGATCGGGCTGGAACTGGGCTCGGTCTATGCACGGCTGGGGTCGCAGGTGACGGTGGTGGAATACCTCGACCAGATCACGCCGGGGATGGACCTTGAAGTTTGCAAGACCCTGCAGCGCATCCTGACCAAGCAGGGGTTGAAGATCATACTAGGGGCGGCAGTGCAGGGCGCGACGGTGAAAAAAGGCGTGGCGACAGTCACTTGGAAACTGCGCAAGGATGACAGCGAGATTTCACAAGAGGCGGATATGGTGCTGGTCGCCACCGGGCTCCGACCGTTCACCGAAGGGCTTGGGCTGGCGGAAATCGGCGTGGCAATGACCGAGCGTGGACAAATCAAAACTGACCAGCATTGGCGCACCAACGTCGCCGGAATCTACGCTTTGGGTGATGTCATCACCGGCCCGATGCTGGCGCATAAAGCCGAAGACGAAGGCATCGCCGTCGCCGAAATTCTGGCGGGCAAGGCGGGCCATGTGAACTATGGCATCATCCCCGGCGTGATCTACACCACACCCGAAGTGGCCAATGTCGGCGCGACCGAGGAACAACTGAAAGAGGCAGGCCGCGCCTACAAGGTCGGCAAGTTCAGCTTCATGGGCAATGCGCGGGCAAAGGCGGTGTTTCAGGGCGACGGGTTCGTGAAAATCCTTGCCGACGCGGCGACCGACCGTATCCTCGGCGCGCATATCATCGGCCCGATGGCCGGCGATCTGATCCACGAGGTCTGCGTCGCGATGGAATTTGGCGCCTCCGCCCAGGACCTCGCCATGACCTGCCACGCGCACCCCACTTACAGCGAAGCAGTGCGCGAAGCGGCGCTGGCCTGCGGCGACGGTGCGATTCACGCCTAAGCGGCCAGATGGCGCAAGCCTTGCGTCACGTCGGTGCGCACGGCCAGCCGCAGGCCCGGCTCGTCACCGGCGCGCAAGGCTGCAAGGATCATGCGGTGGTGCTGTGGCGGTTCATTCCGGCGCAGCTTGGAATACAGCGCCCGCATCGTCGGGCCCAGTTGCAGCCAAACCGTTTCGCACATGGCCAGCATGGCGGGCGCCTGCGCGCGCAGATACAGCGTGCGGTGAAATTCCAGATTGGTGCGGACATACGCCACCGCATCCTGCTTCGCCACGGCCTCGGCATTCAGGGCATTGATCGCGGCCAGCCGGTCGATCAGCGCGAAATGCGCACGGGGCAAGGCACGGCTTGCCAGCTCCGGCTCCAGCAGCGCGCGGATCGCGGCCAGTTCCTCGATCCGTTCCGGGGTCAGCTCCGGTGTGGAGATCCGGCCCGAGGACGACATCGTCAGCGCCCCTTCCGCGACCAGCCGCCGCACCGCCTCGCGCGCGGGCGTCATCGAAACGCCGAACATCTTGCCCACCCCCCGCAGGGTCAGCGCCTGACCGGGGGCCAGTTCGCCATGCAGGACCTGCTGGCGCAGGGTCCGGTAAACGCGCTCATGCGCATGGGCATTTGGATCGGTCGGGCGGGGCATCAGCATGGGGTGCAGCGGAACACGCCCCACCCGAAAACGTCAATCCCCGAAGCGATAGGCCTGCAATGCCCCGCCATGCGCATGCAGCCAGTCGCGCTGCACCTTCCAGTCGGGCCGCAGCCGCGCGACCACGCCCCAGAACGCCGGCGAATGGTTCATCTCGACCAGATGCGCCACCTCGTGGGCGGCCACATAGTCCAGCACATCGGGCGGGGCCATCACCAGCCGCCACGAATACATCAGCGCTCCATCCGCCGTGCACGACCCCCAGCGGGATCGCGGATCGCGCAGGGAAAGGCGGGTAACGCTGCGGCCCAGCAGCGCTGCATATTTATCGGACGCCGCCGCCAGCCGCGCCCGCGCCAGCGTTTTCAGAAACGCCCCCGCCCGCGCCCCGGCCCGCGCCGCATCCCCCGGCACCGCCAGCGTGTCACCTTGCGCCTGCACCATGCGCCCCGGACCGGGAACCAGCGTCAGCAAGCGACCCTCGACCGGCAACTGCGCGCCCATGCCCACCGCTGCCACCAGCGGCAGCCGGGCCAGCGCGGTGCGTATCCACCCCTCCTGCCGCTGCACAAACGCCATCGCCTCGGCCTCGCGCGCGCGGGGCGGCAGGGTCAGCGTCACGCGCCCGTCCAGCCGGCTGATCCGCAGGGAAAACCGCCGCGACCGGGCCGACCGGCGCAGGGTGATTTCAATCGGTGGCAGACCCGGCAGAACCGGCATGGTGTCCCCTTCGCAATGGGCCCTTGACTCGGGGCGCGTCACTCGCCATCTACCCGTTTCGCGTCACGGGCAAAAGCCTTTGACACCCGGTCCGACTTCTGGCAAGCGGACGGCTTATTTGGCGTCGAACAACCCAAGGTGACATCCATGCCCAAGGCAGAATGGGGCACAAAACGTGTATGCCCGACCACAGGCAAGCGTTTCTATGACCTGAACCGCACCCCGATCGTCAGCCCGTACACGGGCGAGGTCGTGGATATCGAATCAGTGCGCCGGAAAATGGCCGCATCAGTCATCGCCCGCGTCGTTCCGGAAAAGGACGATGACGTGCTGGTCGATATCGAAGCAGACGATGATCTGCTTGAGACCGGCGTCACGGACGAAGCCGAAATCGACGATGATCTGCTGGAAGATGACAGCGACGACAACGTGTCGCTGGATGAACTGGCCGACGTCGCCGGAGACGAAGAAGAAGTCTGATCGGCGCTGCGGGGTGGTGACTTTTTCGCTTGCACCCCGCAGCACCTTCCCATAATCAGCGCCAAGTTCCGCAGCAATGCGGAGCGCGATCCGGCGGGGTCATAGCTCAGATGGGAGAGCGCTTGAATGGCATTCAAGAGGTCGGGAGTTCGATCCTCCCTGGCTCCACCAACCGCCCGATGAACATGGCCGCCCACGGGGCGGCTTTTGTTTTTTCGCGCCTCCGCAGGTAAGGAAATCTGGCCTTGATCCGCATGGTCTGCGCGGTCATTGTCACACAACCGTCACATTGTGCATGGGTTTTGTCCTGATCGCCACGCTCGCCCGCCGCTTTGCCGCCAATGCCACTGGAACGGCCATCGGGCTGTTTGCACGGGCCGTCACGGCTGTACAGGCCACATGGGCCGGATGTGCGCCCGAGCCCCGGCAGCGGGTCTATTTTGCCAATCACACCAGCAATGGCGATTTCGTTCTGATCTGGACGGTCCTGCCACCAATCCTGCGCGACGTGACCCGCCCGGTGGCGGCCAGTGATTACTGGCTGACGTCCAGCCTGCGCAGCTTTGTCGGGCGCGATGTGTTCAACGCCGTGTTGATCGACCGGCGGGCCGAAGCGCGCACCGAAGACCCCGTGGATCAGATGATTGCGGCCACGGATCAGGGCGCGTCCCTGATCGTGTTTCCTGAAGGCCAGCGCAACATGACACCCGAAACCTTGCTGCCGTTCAAATCCGGCCTTTACCACTTTGCGCGCCAGCGCCCCGATATTGATCTGGTCCCGGTCTGGATCGCCAACCTGAACCGCGTCATGCCGAAGGGAGAGGTGATCCCGATCCCGCTGATCTGCACCGTCACCTTTGGCACTCCCCTGCACATCACAAAGGACGAGGCGAAAGACACCTTTCTGGCGCGGGCCGCAGCGGCCCTGCGCGCCTCAGCCCCTGCCGACCGGGTACCGGCATGACCGGGGCAACGGGCGATCTGTGGATGTTGCTGCTGGGTCTGGGCGCTGTGTTGCTGGCGGCCAGTGTCATTGGCGCGGGCCTTGCAGAATTGAAAGGCGCGGATAATCCCGTCATCGACAACCTGAATGCCCGCATCAAGGCGTGGTGGGTCATGGTCATCCTGATGGGCCTGGCGCTGACCTTTGGCAAGGCGGGGGCGAGCGTGCTGTTCGCGCTGTGCTCCTTCGCCGCTCTGCGGGAATTCGTGACTCTGACCGATACGCGGCGCGCGGATCACCTGGCGCTTGTGGCCGCGTTCTTTGTGGTCATTCCGGTCCAGTATTGGCTGATCTGGACCGAATGGTATGGCTTTTATTCCATCTTCATCCCCGTCTACGCCTTTCTGCTGCTGCCTATCATCGTCGCGCTGCGCGGCGATACCGGGCGGTTCCTGTCCCGCGTGGCCGAACTGCAATGGGCGCTGATGGTCTGCGTATTTTGCGTCAGCCACGTGCCCGCCCTGTTGTCGCTGGAAATTCCGGGATTTGCTGGGCGCAACGTCCTGCTGATCGCCTTTCTGGTGGTGGTGGTGCAGGGGTCGGACGTCGCACAATACATCTGGGGCAAGCTGTTTGGCCGCCACATGATCGCACCGGCGCTGTCGCCCTCCAAGACCTGGGAAGGCTTCATCGGCGGCGCGCTCAGCGCCATTGTGATCGGGGCATCGCTGGCCTGGCTGACCCCCTTCACCCCCTTGCAGGCCGGGGGGATGGCCCTGGTGATCGTGCTGATGGGCTTTTTCGGCGGGCTGGTGATGAGTGCGATCAAGCGGGACCGCGGCGTCAAGGACTGGGGTCAGATGATCGCAGGCCACGGCGGATTTATCGACCGGCTGGATTCGGTGATCTTTTCTGCACCGATCTTCTTTCACCTGACCCGCTATTTCTGGAGCACGGTATGACAACGGACCGCCGCCCCGTCGCCAGCCGCAACGCGGGCTGGGCGCAGGCCGCAGCGCGCAGGCTGGCGGCGGGCCGCGTGACACCGAACCACATCTCGATCACGTCGATGGGGGCCGCGCTGATCGCCGGGGCGGCATTCTGGGGGGCGGGGCATGTCGGCGCATGGGCCGCTGCCGCACTTCTGATCCTCGCGGCCGCTGCCTGTCAGGCGCGGCTGCTCTGCAACCTGCTGGATGGCATGGTGGCGCTTGAAGGCGGCAAGCAAGAACCCTCCGGCCCGTTCTGGAACGAATTCCCAGACCGCGTGGCCGATCTGCTGATCTTCGGTGGCGCGGGCCTCGGCATCGCCAACCCGGCCCTTGGCCTTGCCGCCGCCGCCTTTGCGATCTTTACCGCCTACGTGCGTGAACTGGGCCGGGCGACGGGTGCGCCGGCCGATTTCAGCGGCCCGATGGCCAAACCGCACCGCATGGCGGTGATGACCGGAGCGGCGCTGCTGGCGGTGGCGGAACCGCTGTTGCCACTGATCCCCGGCATCATCCTGACAGGGGCACTGTGGACCGTGACCATTGGTGCCGCGCTGACGGTGCTGCGCCGGGCGGTACGGCTGGTGGGATGGCTGAACGCACGCCGCCAGCAACCACATGTGCGGTCTGACCGGTGACCGCGCATGCAACCCCCCGCGTGACAACCCCGCCTGCGCACCCTATAAACCGCCCGAAATCCATCGCAGGGCAGTTCCCATGACCACACTCGTTTTCGGCCACAAATCCCCCGACACCGACAGCACCGGCTCCCCGATCATCTGGGCCTGGTACCTGACCGAGGTCAAAAAGACTCCCGCCAAAGCGGTCCTTCTGGGTGAACCCAATACCGAAGCCGCCTTCATGCTGCGCCACTGGGGGCTGACCAGACCTGACATCATCGCCGACGTCACTGCCGCCGATACCGTGGTGATCGTGGACACCAATAACCCCGCCGAACTGCCGCCATCGATCAATGACGCTACAATTACGGGGATCATCGATCACCACATGCTTGTTGGCGGCATCAAGACAAAATCGCCCATCGACATCACCATGCGCCCGCTGGCCTGCACCGCCACAATCATGCACGATCTGATCGGCGACGCCGTGACAACCGCCCCGAAAGCCATCAAGGGGGCGATGCTGACCTGCATCCTGTCGGATACGCTGGCATTCCGCAGCCCGACCACTACCCCGCATGATCGCGCCGTCGCCGAAAAACTGGCCGCCGATCTGGGCGTGAACATCCCCGCCTTCGCGGCCGAGATGTTCGCCGCGAAATCCGATGTGGGTGCCTTTTCGGATGCCGAGCTTTTGCGCATGGACAGCAAGGAATACACCATCGGCGGCCACGAACTGCGCATCTCGGTGTTGGAAACCACCGCGCCGCAGATGCTGCTGGATCGCAAGGCATCGCTGATGGCGTCGATGCCCGGTGTCGCGACCGAAGATGGGGCCGAACAGGTGCTGTTGTTCGTGATCGACATCCTGAACGAAGAGGCGACACTGCTTGTCCCCAACGATTTGGTGCGGAAGATCGCCGAGGCATCATTTGGTTGCAGCGTTACAGGTGACACGGTCGTTCTGCCAGGCATCATGAGCCGGAAGAAACAGATCATCCCCGCGTTGAAGATGTGATTTTCATCCCTTGCGGGATGGCGGCACACTGAAGATCCACGGAAAAGGGCAGAACATGACCGAAATCATCGCGTCACTTGCCGACGTCTCGGCCCGCTATGATGCGGTGTTCTGCGATCTGTGGGGGTGCCTGCACAATGGGGTCACTCCGTTTCCCGCCGCCGTCGCGGCGCTGCGTGCCTATAAGGCGCGCGGCGGCACCGTGCTGCTGCTGACCAACTCACCGCGCCCGAAATCAAGCGTGATCCGGCAGTTGGATGGGATCGGCGTGCCCCGCGATTGCTATGATACGGTAGTCAGCTCTGGTGATGCCGCACAGTACGCTTTGGTGACCGGGGCTGTGGGGCGGCGCATCCATCACATCGGCGCGCCGAAGGACCAGGTGTTCTTTACCGACTTTTCCGACGACGTGCAGGCCATCGCCGCACGTGAGGCGCCCATTGTGCAGGTTCCCCTGCCCGAGGCCGAAGGCATCGTCTGCACCGGCCTTTTCGATGACCAGCGTGAAACCCCGCAGGACTATCGCGCCGCCCTGCTTTTGGCCAAGACGCTGGCTTTGCCCATGCTTTGCGCAAACCCCGATATCATCGTCGATCTGGGCGACAAGCGGGTGTACTGCGCCGGCGCGATTGCACAGGCCTACGAGGCACTGGGCGGCACCGCGCTTTATTTCGGAAAACCCCACCCGCCGATCTACGACCTTGCCCGCCGCCGTCTGGCCGCCCTCATGAATCAGGACGACGCCAAAGTGCTGTGCATCGGCGACGGCATCGCCACCGACATTCAGGGCGGCCAATCCGAAGGGCTGGATACGCTGTTTGTGACAGGCGGCCTCGCGGCAGATCAGTTTGGCGCGGATTCTGCCAACCCCGAAAAGGGCAAGCTGGCAGGCTGGCTGGCGGCAAAGATGCTGTCTCCGACGTTCAGCATGGGACTTTTGCGCTAACCCCATAGCAATAAAGAAACCATTTAGTCTTCTCATGAAGAATATTATTGCTTTGCAGTTGCAGCATGGTATGTTCGTTGCATGTGCGGAGGATCCACCATGCTCGACAATGCGCCACGCGGCACGATCTGCATCGAAGACATCGAAATCGGCATGACCCGGTCATTGCGGAAAACCGTAAGCGATCGTGATATATCGCTTTTTTCCGAGGTGAGCACAGATCGCAACCCTGTGCATCTGGACGAATCCTATGCGCAGGACACCATTTTTCAGGGCAGAATCGCGCATGGCATGCTGACTGCCAGCCTGATTTCCGCGGTGATCGGTGAACAGCTTCCCGGTCATGGGTCAGTGTATCTTGGCCAGTCGCTGAAGTTCATGGCCCCCGTCCGCCCTGGCGATACCGTGGACACCTACGTGACGGTGACGGCCATCGACCACGCGCGCCGCCGTGTCACCCTTGAAACCCACTGCGCCGTGGGCGATACCGTGGTGCTGAAGGGTGAAGCGCTGGTTCTTGCGCCAAGCCGCAAGTTCGACTGACGGGGCGCGTCCCGTCCACCGGGGCCGCATGAATATTTATCAGCACTGGCAAAGGGTTGACCCATCCGCGCGCGGGGCCTCGGTGGCGCTTGGCAACTTTGATGGTGTGCATCTGGGCCACCAATCCGTTCTTGACCTCGCGCGCGGTGACGCGCCGCTGGGGGTCGTCACGTTTGAACCTCATCCGCGCGAGTACTTTGCCCCCGGTGCCCCCTTCCGCCTGATGAACGCGGAAAGCCGCGCCAATCAACTGGCCGCGCTTGGCGTGCAGCACCTGTTTGAACTGCCGTTCGATGCGGCACTGGCGGGGCTCACGCCCGAAGCATTCGTCAGAGAAATCCTCGCCGTTGGTCTTGGCATTTCCCATGTCGTCGTGGGTGCGGACTTCTGCTTTGGCAAAGGCCGCGCAGGCAAGGCCATCGACCTGCGGACGCTTGGCAATATCCATGGTTTCCGCACCACGATCGCGCCCCTGATCCACGCGAACGGTACCGAGATATCCTCCACCGCGATCCGCACCACCCTGACCGAGGGTCGCCCCCGCGATGCGGCCAACATGCTCGGCCATTGGCACCGCATTGAAGGCCCGGTCTTGCACGGCGAAAAGCGCGGCCGCGACCTGGGCTATCCGACCGCCAACATGGGCCTCAACGGCCTGCACCTGCCCCGCATGGGCGTTTATGCCGTCAAGGCCGATGTGCTGACCGGCCCGCACACCGGCCACTACATGGGTGCCGCCAGCCTTGGCGTGCGCCCGATGTTCGGCATCAATACACCGAACCTTGAAACCTTCCTGTTTGATTTTACAGGCGATCTTTACGATCAGCATCTCAGCATCGCCTTGGTCGATTTTCTGCGCCCCGAACGGACGTTCGATGGGCTTCCCGCGCTCATCACCCAGATGCAGGCCGATTGCGCCCGCGCCCGGGTCATTCTGGCGGCCCTGTAATGCGCCCGCGTTTCTGGGAAACCGTCCCGTTGACCAAGATGTCCCCCCAGGAATGGGAGGCCCTGTGTGACGGCTGCGGCAAATGCTGCCTGAACAAGCTGGAGTTTGAAGACACCGGCGAGGTTGCCTTTACCCGCGTCGCCTGCCGGCTGCTGGACGGCGAAACCTGCCAGTGCACCAATTATGCAAACCGCCGCCAGTACGTGCCCGAATGTGTTGTGCTGACCCCGAAAACCCTGCCGAAAATCGCCTACTGGCTGCCCCAGACCTGCGCCTATCGCCTTCTGCACGAGGGAAAATCCCTGCAGGAATGGCACCCGCTGGTGTCGGGTGACCCCCAAAGTGTGCACAAGGCCGACATGTCGGTGCGTGGCTGGACCATCCCGGAATACGACGTGGACGAGGATGATTGGGAAGATCACATCATCGATGAAGTTCCCTGATCCAGATGCACGCTGATCGCCGCCGACACCCGTGGGCTGTGTGTCATGGGCAGCATATGCGCCGCCCCGTCGACCACCACCCGGCTCGCCTGCGGCAGGCGCCGCGCCAGTTCGCGCTGAATTGCCCCGATCACCGGCGGTGAGGCCGCCCCTTCCAGCAGCAGCACAGGCACTCCCAGGCTTTCCAGCCGCATATAGGCCAACAGCCCTGCGGCATCATCTACCATCACATCCATCTGCGCCGGGATCAGATTGATTCGTGCCTGCATGTACCCCCGTAAAGCCACAGGCAGCGACGCAAACCCTGCGCCCCCCCAATAGCTGTGAAAGAACGCGGTGGCGCCGACCACATCCCCCCGCGCCAAAGCGGCATCAAAGGGGGTGAATGCATCGGCATGCGCGCCGAAAGACGCATCCCCCGCTGCCCGCGCCGCCGCGAACAGCACCGGTTCGATCAACACCAGCGACCGCACCAGTTCGGGCACCTCCAGCGCCATGCGCAAGGCCAACGTGCCCCCTGAAGAGTGCCCGATCACATCCATCGGCCCCTCGTTGCGCGCCAACGCAAGCACCGCACGGGTGCAATCACTGTGGTAATCCCCCAACCCGTCCCACAGGGCCAACCCCCCGTGGCCCAACATATCGGGTGCTACTACCGTGCAACCCGGCAAATCGAGGCCACCCCAGACCCCGCCATGCGCGAGCGAACAGTGCAGCGCCAATACCTTGCGCGGACCATCCCCGAAACGATGCACCGTCACAACCGACCGGCCAGATGCATGTCCAGATGCGCCAGCCTGTCCTGACCCCAGAACATCTCGTCGCCCGTCAGATAGCACGGCACGCCAAAGACGCCGCGCGATACCGCTTCTTCCAGATTGGACGCATAGGTTTCGGCCGCCATCAGCATCCCTTTGTCCGCGATCGAAGGATCATAGCCGTGCGCTTCCAGCAGCGCGCGGATCACCTCGTCGTCCGCCACGTTTTTCTCTTCCGCCCAAACCGCGCGCGTCACACCGTGCACCAGCCCCGCCAGATCACCCCCGCCCGCCGTTTGCGCCGCAATGATCGCATAAGACGCAGGGGCAGGGTTGGCGGGCCAGAACGCGGGCTTCAGCATCAGCGGCATCTCCAGCACCGCCGACCACCGCCGCAGTTCCTGCAGCCGGTAGGCCAACCGGGCGGGGTGGCGGTCTTTTGGCACCTGCCCACCCGTGCGCGGAAACAGCGCCATCGGGTCCAGCGGTTTATAGGCAATGGTCGCGCCGTACCTGGTGG
>JAYSSN010000110.1:0-4560 GCA_043720555.1 Rhodobacterales bacterium
TGTAGTCCCTTATATTTGTCTTGTGGCGGCTCTGCTCATGTCATCCGCATTAAGACCCTACCAAGGGCCGCTGGTCACCGTGACGAACGCAAGTTGCAGATCAGCGCTGTGAGGCCCCGCTTCGGCGGGGCCTTTGCTTTTGCAGTCTTTGATATGGCAAACAATCCTAAGCCGTTTGCCATATGTCAGCATTCAAAAAAGATAATTCAAACTGAGACACTACCGGGCTGTTCGCCCGCCTTGCACCGCTTTTCGATAAGTGCGACACTGAGGTGCGACACAACACTTAACCAGCACTCAGTGGATTGAGCGTTCTCAAGCACTTAAGGCAATGGTGGGAGCTCCTCTCGCTCCGACCAAAATAAAAAATCCCGATAAATCAATATATTAGTTCGATCGCGCTAAGTCGCTCCGGAACACTGCAGCGCGTCATTTCTTCGTCTCAGGTCGACGATGAGTCGCACCGGGTCGAGGGATGGTTGATCCCGTTGCGCATCATTGGTTGGTTCAGCGACAAGTTCAACTTGTGCCGATGCAGAACAGGTTGTTCCGGACCTTTCCATTCGGTATGGGGTGATCTGCGGAGCGGTGCATTCTTCGTTTCCAGCCAGCTTCGACTGGTTGACAGTCCCGGTCTTAGCTTAAGGTGGTGCGAACACGCCGGCTTGCGAAGAAAGAAGACAGTGGAGCTTCACCTGATATTTCTTCAACCCCTCACCGCAACCCGATCTCCGCCAGCGCCCGGGCCAGCCCGTCGGGCAAAGCCTCTTCCCGGTCCCTGCCCTTTGGCAGATCGCGCGGGCTCTCCGCCGGATCAAGATACCGCCAGCCCTGGAACGGCCTCCGGGGGGCGCCTTCGGTGCGGATCACTTCGGCGTCGAGCACCAATGCGCAGCGGCGGATGCCGTCGGACCCCGCGACCTCCTCCATTCGCACGATCCGCTGGCGGGCCAGCACGACCCCCTTGATGACCCAGTAGAGCGAGCCGCCAGCCGTCACCTCGGCCTGGCGTTTCGGCCACATGCGGGTGACGTGGATGGCACATCCTGCGGGCCAGCGGGCGCGCTGCGCATGCTGCCAGTCGAGCAGGTCTTCGACCGAGTCGGCACCGACGCAGAGTTTCAGGATGTTCACGAAATCGGCCACGATTCCCCCCTCGGGTCTGGGGCAGGACAATAGCGGGATTGGCGCCATCGGCAAGTTGACCGGGGCGCATACTGCGCGTATCTTGTGTGGTCCGCCCCGGTTATCCACAAGAACAAGGCCCTCGCCCCATGTCGCGATTCTCTGCCCCCATTGCCGAAGCCATCTGGGATATGAAGTACCGCTTCAAAGCGGCGGATGGCACGGCGATTGACGGCACGGTGGAGGATACCTGGCGGCGGATCGCGCGGGCCTTGGCCGAGGTGGAGGCACAGCCTGCGATCTGGGAAGAGCGGTTTTATGCGGCGCTGGAGGGGTTCCGGTTTCTGCCTGCAGGGCGGATCACGGCGGGGGCGGGCACCGGGCGCAGCGTCACGATGTTCAACTGCTTTGTCATGGGCACCATTCCCGACACCATGGGCGGCATCTTTGACGGGCTGAAAGAGGCTGCGCTGACGATGCAGCAGGGCGGCGGGATCGGTTATGATTTCTCGACCATCCGGCCACGGGGCGCCGAGGTAAAGGGGGTGGCGGCGGATGCCTCTGGCCCGTTGAGTTTCATGGATGTGTGGGACGCGATGTGCCGCACCATCATGTCCGCGGGCAGTCGCCGGGGAGCGATGATGGCGACAATGCGCTGCGATCACCCGGATATCGAGGCGTTCATCGAGGCCAAGAAAGACCCCGCGCGGCTGCGCATGTTCAACCTGTCGGTGCTGGTGACCGACCCGTTCATGGCGGCGGTCAAGGCGGACGGACCGTGGGATCTGGTATTTCAGGACCGGGTGTACCGCACAGTGCAGGCGCGCGATCTGTGGAACCGCATCATGCGGAATACCTTTGATTTTGCCGAGCCGGGGGTGATTTTCATCGACCGGATCAACGCGATGAACAACCTGAATTATGTCGAGACGATTGCGGCGACGAACCCGTGTGGCGAGCAGCCGCTGCCGCCGTACGGGGCGTGCCTGCTGGGCAGTATCAATCTGCCGACGCTGGTGTCGGGGGCGTTTTCTGCGGATGCCGCTCTGGATCTGGCGGCGCTGGATGATCTTGTGCGCGTGGCGGTCAGGATGATGGACAACGTGGTGACGGCTTCGCGGTTTCCGTTGCCGCAGCAGGAGGCCGAGGCGCAGGCAAAGCGGCGGATCGGGCTGGGGGTGACGGGGCTGGCGGATGCGCTGCTGATGCTGGGTCAGCGCTATGGGTCGGAGGCGGCCGCGGCAACCACTGAGGCGTGGATGCATGCGATTGCACGGTCGGCATACCTCGCGTCGGTTGATCTGGCCAAGGAGAAGGGCACCTTCCCGCTGTTTGATGCGGAAAAGTTTCTGGCATCCGGGGCGATGGCGCACATGGATGCGGATGTGCGGGAGGCGATCTGCGCCCATGGCATTCGCAATGCCTTGCTGACCTCCATCGCGCCCACCGGCACGATCAGTCTTTATGCCGGGAATGTGAGCAGCGGGATCGAGCCGGTGTTCGCCTACGCCTATACGCGCAAGGTGTTGCAGAAAGACGGCAGCCGGACCGAGGAAGAGGTGGTCGATTACGCTGTCCGCCTGTGGCGTGAGACGCACGGCGATTCGCCCCTGCCCGATCACTTTGTGAACGCCCAGACCCTGCCGCCCCTGGACCATGTGCGGATGCAGGCTGCAGCGCAGAGATGGGTTGATTCCAGTATTTCCAAAACGATCAACTGCCCGGAGGATATCAGCTTTGATGACTTTCAGCAGGTCTATATGGCGGCCTGGGATCAGGGTTGCAAAGGCTGCACGACATACCGGCCCAATGCGGTGACGGGATCGGTGCTGACAGTGTCCGAGAAGGCGGATGCAAAGCCCGTGCCGGTAACAAATGGCGAGGTGGTGTATCTGTCCGAACCGCTGGACCGGCCCGGTGCGCTGGAAGGGCAGACCTACAAGGTGAAATGGCCGGGGTCGGAACATGCACTGTATATCACCATCAATGACATCGTGATTGCAGGGCATCGGCGGCCATTCGAGGTTTTCATCAATTCCAAGAATATGGAACATTTTGCCTGGACTGTCGCGCTGACCCGGATGATTTCGGCGGTGTTCCGGCGCGGCGGGGATATCTCGTTCGTGGTGGAGGAACTGAAGGCGGTGTTCGATCCACGCGGCGGTGCGTGGATGGAGGGGCGGTATATTCCGTCGATCCTTGCGGCCATCGGCGCAGTGATCGAAAACCACCTGATCGCCATCGGTTTTATCGAAGGCGAAGGCATGGGGCTGAAATCCGATCCCAAGGCCGAAGCGATGGTCGTCGGTGGCCCGCGCGGGGCGTCCTGCCCCAGTTGTGGCAGTTTCGATCTGCGCATGGTCGAGGGGTGCATGACCTGCGGATCGTGTGGGCATTCCAAATGTGGATAAGCGCGGCGTCATAATTTGGCCGTCAAGACGCTGTTCTTGACATTGGTACAAGGCTGTCGGGTGGTACAACATCACTGGCAGACACGTGGAAGTTGCGGTAGCATCAGCACTGGCGTTATTGCCGTGTCGGAGAAATCGGGAATGCGCCTTATCCTTTTGATTGCGGCCATCGTGATGGCCAGCCTGCCTGTGCATGCAGAAGAACGCGTGACGCTGGGCTGGGGGCGGTTGTTTTCCAATGACGCGCTGGGCGATGGTCAGGACCGCTGGCGCACCGGTGGCTACACGGTCAGCCGCATGCGCGGGCCGTCATGGTCGGGCAATCTGCCAGGCCAGGCGGGTGAAATCATCGAATTCCGCTTTCGCGGCGAAATCATCGCGCCCGCAGATCTGACCACGCCAGATCCCGGTGACCGGCGCTATGCCGGCACGCTGGCCCTTGGCCTTCACACACACTTTGCCATGGGACAGGCCGAGGCATCGGTTGGCGGCGATCTGGTGGTGATCGGCCCGCAGACCGGGCTTGGCCAGTTTCAGCGCCAGGTGCACGACTGGCTGAACATTGCCCAACCCCAGGTGCTGGACGATCAGATCGGCAACACCATCTCTGCGACGCTGACCGGCGAAGTTGGACGCAGCTTTCGGTTTGGCCAGCGCATCACTCTGCGCCCCTTTGTCGAAGCGCAGGCCGGGGCCGAAACCCTTGTGCGCGTCGGCGGAGATATGGTGATCGGGGGGGCATGGGAGGGTGCGTTGATGCTGCGCGATGTTACGACCGGGCAGCGCTACAGTGGCATCGCGTCAGTCGCGCAGGGCCTTAGCCTTACCCTGGGTGCTGATGTGGCGCATGTGTTTGACAGCGTCTATCTGCCCAGCGGCGGCGCGGTGATGGCCGAAAGCCGCACGCGGGTCCGCGCCGGTGTCACATGGCAGGGCGAACAGGCCGGGCTGTTTTATGGCATGACCTATCTTGGACCGGAGTTTGAAGGCCAGAGCGAAGGCCAGATTATCGGCTCACTTCGGG
>JAYSSN010000111.1:0-1876 GCA_043720555.1 Rhodobacterales bacterium
AACCGCAGGGTCGCCGGTCGCCAGAAACGTCACGTCCATCTCACCCGCCTCGACGCCGGAAAAGATCAGCGCTTCGCCCGCCGCGCGCGCCAGCACCGCTTCGGCCTGCGGGTCTGCATCCAGAAACGCCAGCACATGTCCCTGCCGCCCCCCGGTATAACGCACCCCTGCAATCAGTGCGGCACTTGCCAGACGCCCGGCCGTGGCCAGCTTTAGCTGCAATGCCGCCAGCAATGCATCCGGCAGACCCATCGGCGGATGAAAGCTTTCGGGCCGCGCCTCCACCGCTTCGGGTTCTGCAGTCAGCGTCTCGGCCAGCCAGTCGACGGCATCGGGCGGAAACAGCATCATCGACGGCGCCCCCATGTTGACCGCAAGCCCGATCCCCTGCCCGGCCAGTTGCTGGGCCACGACCCGTCCGGGCAAAGCCGCGTATGGCACCGATCCCGCCGCAAACCGCCCCAGCTTGTCCTCGCTGTCAAAGATCAGCACGACCGGCCCGTCATCCAGATCAAATACCCGCGGCGTGACATGGCCGCCCTGGGCCTCGACCTCGAGCAGCAGCACCATTTCGCCATCGGCCAGCCGCGCGTAATAACGCAGTCGCGCCGCATCATCATCCGGGCGCGCCACCATCGCATCATAGGCATCGTCAAGCTGGGTCATCGCAGGCACCTCGCACCGCTGCCCTAGCGGTCCGCTGCGCGACGATCAACCCCAATCACCTTTGCCCGAATATCCGCGCCGCAGGCACGCAACGCCGTCGCGACAGGTCACGCCAGAACCGCAGCCACCGCCACCCGCAACGCGGGCACCAGTTCGGCATCAAACCACGGGTTGCGCCGCAACCAGCCACTGTTGCGCCAACTGGGATGCGGCAATGGCCAGACTCCCTTAGCCGCATGCACGCGCCAGTCGGCAACCGTCTGGGCCACAGGCTCCACCCCCAGATGCCAGCGCATCGCGGCGCCTCCCACCACCAGCGTCACCCGGACATCCGGCAGCGCCGCGATGACATCGGCGCGCCATGTCTGCGCGCAGACGCGCGGCGGCGGCAGATCAGACCCCTTGGCATCATAGCCCGGAAAGCAAAACGCCATGGGGACAATGGCCACGCGTGCGGTGTCGTAAAACGTCGCGTCGTCCAGTCCCGTCCAACTGCGCAATCGGTCGCCACTGGCATCACTGAAGGGCCGCCCCGACGCATGCACCCGCACGCCCGGCGCCTGACCTGCGATCAGCAACCGCGCGGACGCCTCAAACCACACGACCGGGCGCGGTTCATGCGCTGTCGCGGTCGCGGCGAAGCGGTCCGCGCAAAGGCGGCAAGCGTTTATCTTTGCTGCGACGTCCAGCGGCAACCTGGCAACACCCGATTTAATCCGATGGACCACCCTTGCAGAGCTGCCGGTTGCAGGCTAGCCCGGACGTCGGGTCAAATTATCGCACCTCTCCGCACCAGAAACGCCCCCCCGCATGTATCGCGTATCACCTTCCCTGAATCGTCTTGCCATGGCGCTGCTGGCGGGGGCCGCGCTTGCGACGCTTTGGGTCAACATCGCACCTGGCAGCTATTATGATTTTGCCGAATGGCGCATCATCGGGGCGACGCTGCCGCGCTGGCTGGCGGGTGACCCGGTGCTGGTGACCCCGGTGGTGCTGGTCGGCGAAGGGCTGATGGCGCTGTTCTGCGCGCTGATTGCCAAAGAGCTGTGGGAAGCGGTCGTGCTGGAGCGCGGCCCGCTTGCCGGGCGGCAGATGTTCGCTCCGCTGACGCTGATGGCAGGTGGCATCATTGGCGCCACGCTGGTCTGGCTGCTGATGGTGCTGGCGTTCGGTCTGACGGGCGAACTTTACGCCGGTCTGGGCTGGACCA
>JAYSSN010000112.1:0-4524 GCA_043720555.1 Rhodobacterales bacterium
GCGGCCTCATCCCTGATGCGGAAATCCTGCAACCAGCCCCGGCACCCGACAAAGCCTGACGGGTCGCGCGGCTGCACATTGGCGGACATCTGGAACAAGGCACCACCGTCGCGGGCCACACGGAAAACGGTCACAGGACCGGGGGCAAAGATGTAATCGGCGATGGCCCCAAGGATCGGACCCGCCCCGGTGCCCCGCCCGATCATCGGATGATTGATCCACGCAGCCCCGGCCCCGTCTGCCAGATACGGCGGCCCGCCCCCGCCATGCCACATCAGCAACCGGCCTGCGTCAAGATCTGGCTCGGTCATGTCGAGAAGCGCGCCCACACGCCCGGTGACAGACCGCGCAACCATCTGGCTGACCGCCCCCAGAACGTCACCCTCTGACGCAATGGGCATATTGTCGGCCTCTTCCAGCCAACTGAACGCGGCGCCCGGATGCATGCCAGGGTCGGCCTGCAAGGCGGGCCAGTCGCTGACGGCAAGACCTGTATAGCCTTGCTCGGCCGTAATATCGCGCAATGCCAAGGCGCATCGGGCGGTCAGGCCCATCTGCGCGGGCGCGACACCCCGCACCGGAGCAATGGCCGTGATCTTGGCGAGTTCCGCTGCAACCCGGTCGGCAGACAGCGCCGCCATCCGCCCGGTCAGCTCATGGATGTCATGATGCGCGACCGCGACACCCAGCCGGGTCATCAACGCGCCCGACGACACCTCCATGTTGTAAAACGTCATCGCCAGCCCGCCGATCACCCCGATCCGCGCGCCCGCCAGCGCCTTTGCTGCCGACAACGCCCGGATCGTGTGGGAAAGGCGCACCTGCAAGGCCAAGCTGTCAGGCGCGCCGTGGTACCATTGCACAGGTCGGCTGCGCAAATCACGCACGCCGCGCGCGATGGACAGCGACATGTTCATGGACACGAAATTGTTCAACTGGATGTCGCCAGTCCGCACCGGTTCCGGCACCGACCAGAATCCAGCGCGAAACGGGCTGGCCGCAATGGTGCGGGCGACGTCGCCCATCGTGAAACCGCCATGCAGGCACAGGATGAAATCGACGGATTCTGCACCTGCCCGATCCAGCGCGCGGGCTGTATCGGCCCCGTTCATCGGAATGTCGGGCAAAACGATCAGCCGCGCGCCATGGGTCGCGCACACTGTCGCCAGCACCGCCTCGGCACGCGCCCAGACCCCGTGGCGTTCAGGAAAGTAGCTGGGCAGCGACGCGCGCAGAAGGCCGATGGTCAGCATGTCATATCCTCAGGTAACCGCCGTCGACGATATGGGTGGTCCCCATCACGTAGGTGGCAAGGTCCGCGGTCGCCTCGCCGCCGTCGCGGGATGACTGCGTCAGGTCGGCGACGATGACCTTCGCACCATGGCGGGCAAAGGCCTGCACAATGGCACGCCCGTTACCGCTGGACCCGCCAGTCACAATTGCCACTTTTCCTTGCAGCATGATCGTCCTCCTACAGGGTCGCGATAAGACGGTTCAGGCGGCTTTGACCGGTGTTTGCCAGCCAGTCGATCAACGCGGTTTCACCTTTTTGGCCAAAGACCCGGATCGCGTCTGACCAGATCGCGCGTCCACACATGAAACCCTGAAAATCAACGCCAGCCTCGCCCGCCATGACCAATGACGCCTCGAACCAGTCAAACGGCACGCCCGCGCTGAGATAGACAATCGGCGTCGCCCCTGCGGCCTCTGCGTTATTGCGAAAAGCAGCCAGAGCGTCACTGCGGCTGCGTTGCGGCACCCCGAAGCCTGCAACAAACCCCAAGTCAACCGGCACTTCGATCTTGAGGATATCCGCCTGAAACCGGGGGTTGGCAAAGGTTGCAACAGACCGCCGCACGAGATCGGGCTTCACGGCGGCAAATTCCGCTGAGCCGGGTTGGTGGACCGGGTGATAGACCAGCGGCTCCATCAGGAACGTCACGCCATGCGCGCGGCAATCAACGCCCACCTGCGCCACCAGTTCCTGCTTGCGGGCGTTCAAGGCCGGGTCGTCGTCGGGCGCGTAGTACATGAAGAATTTCAGCTGCCGCACACCAAGGCGCGGGAAATCGGCCACAGTCAGATGTCGGGGCAGCACCGTGATCCGCTCGGTGTTCGAGATGTGATAGACATCCGCCTCGAATGCCATCATCGGCGCGCAGCCGGGTGGATAAGCGCCAATCAGGCCGGGCCCGCACTCTGCATCCACCAGCACTGTGCTGGCTGTCGGTCCCAGCGTGATCAGCACCGCGTGTTTGAACCGCATCAGATCATCAGGGTGTGCCGCACCCCCCCGGGCCGCACGGATTGCACCGGCAAGGCCGGAACCTGCGTCGACCGCAACGCCGTGAATGGGATCAGTCATGCCCCGCCCCGGCTGCGCTGTGGATCACCGGAAAATACGGTGCCGCGTGGGCGGCCTGCCAGTAGGCCAGCATCGGCGGCGACGGTGTCAGCAGGGAAATCGAGAAGCCACCCATTTCCTGCGTTGTCGAATAGGACCCCACCATGGCCGACACCTGAATGATCCCCTGTGCGGTCAAACCAAGGGCGACCTCGCGAAATATGGTCAGCAACTCCATCTGGGTTGTTCCACCGCTGCCATTGACCAGCACGACGGTCGGCGTGCCAGGCGCAATCGGGCGATCCGCCAGCAGTTCGGACAGCATGAAGCTGACCAGGTCATGCACCGGGCTTACCTTGCGCCGCCCGGCGCCGGGTTCGCCATGCACGCCCATGCCGATGAAAATCTCGTCGTCAGGCAGGGTGAACATCAACCGCCCGGTCAGCGGCGATACCCCTGGACTGACCGCTGCCCCAAGCGTCCGCGTGGCCGTGCGCACCGCCTCACCCAGCGTGACAAGGCCATCAAGCGGCATCCCGGTCTCTGCCGCAGCCCCGAGGATCTTATAGATGAAGATGGTGCCGGCCGCGCCGCGCCGGTCCTCCTCCTGCCCCTTCGGTGCAGATGAGATATCGTCATACATCAGGACCGGCCGGACCCGCAGGCCCTCATCCCCGGCCAGCGACGCGGCCTCCATCCCATTGATCACGTCGCCCTCGTGGCGCGAGATCAACAGGATCGACCCGGCAGCGCCGGTAACGTCGCGGATGCCTTCCAGGATGAGGTCGGCACTCGGGGCGGAAAAGACATCGCCGACGACATTGGCGTCCAAAAGACCCTGTCCGATAAAACCCATCGCTATGGGTTCATGGCCACTGCCATTGCCGATCAGCAGCGACACCTTGTCAGGCGATTTCGCAACCAACCGCCGCACGACACG
Organism: Rhodobacterales bacterium; assembly: GCA_043720555.1. Taxonomy (GTDB): domain Bacteria; phylum Pseudomonadota; class Alphaproteobacteria; order Rhodobacterales; family Rhodobacteraceae; genus JAAFHS01. The sequence goes on from JAYSSN010000112.1 coordinate 3,285, forward strand.
CGGATGACGGCCACGCGTGACAAGCCCCGGAAAGGCGGCAACAAAGCCGTCGATCATGTCATCGGCCATCGTCTCGCGGGTGTTGAACAGCTTCTTCATGCGCCACCCCCTGTCATACGACCAAGGACCGTCAGGCATTCCACCACCGACCGCGCACCGGCATCCGGATGCCCGACGCCAGCGGCCTCGACATAGCGCGCCCGGCCCCGTTTGGCGGCCATGGCGCGGGTTGCCTCCAGCCCTGTGGCTGCTGCCGTGATCGCCGCCTGCACCGGATCGGCCCCCCCGGCCGCCACTGCTGCAGGGATCAGCGCGTCCAGCATGGTCTTGTCGCCCGGTCTGGCCTGGCCGATCTGGCCGATTTTCTGCGCCGCTGTCGTCAGGGCATCAGCAAGGTCCGCGCCGCCTTCCACTCGCAGCAGCGCCGCGATGAGCTGTGCGAAAAGCGAGCCTGATGCGCCGCCGGTTGCCGTGCGAAACGCCTTCACCGGGTCGGAGCAATCAGACACGGCAGCCCGCAAGCCGCGCAGGATCGTGCTGCCATGATCGCCGTCGCCCGTCGCCGCGTCCAGCGCGTTGAGGTCATCCTCGATTGCGGTGAACCGGGCGACCAGAGCGGGCAGAAGCGCGCTCATCGCGGCCCCCCGAACGTGTGGCGCATGAAGGACAGCGCGTTGGCTGCGGCCGTGGTCGTATCCGTCTCGATATCGCGCCAGATGTTCAGATCGTTGCCGGCGGGCGTGCCGGTTTTCACGAACATCTCGGCCACGATCCAGCGGTCATAGGCCGCAGCCTCGAGTCCTGCCACCACCTCGGCCCAGGGTACGTGACCCGAACCCGGCACACCCCGGTCATTGTCGGAGACGTGGAAATGCACCAAGCGGTCGGCGGCAGCGGTGATCGCACCGCGCACATCTTTTTCCTCGATGTTCAGGTGAAACGTATCCAGCAGAATGCCGATCCGGTCTGAGCCGGTGGCCAGCGCCAAAGCGCGGGCCTCGGCTGCGGTATTGACCAGATCGGTTTCAAAGCGGTTGATCGCCTCGATCCCCAGCGTGACGTCGTGGCGCACCAGATCGGCATGCAAACCGCCCAGCATGTCCGCCGACCGCTGCGTGCGCGCGGCCTTGTTGTCATGGTCAAACACGCCCCATGGCGCATAGATCACACCGGCGAGACCGCGCCCGCCCAGTTTCGCCACCGTGCGGATTGCCCATTGCAGGTGGGCCGCACCCGCCGC
>JAYSSN010000113.1:0-4516 GCA_043720555.1 Rhodobacterales bacterium
CTCGACATGATGGGAAAACCCGACGTCGATCATATCAGTGGTCTGTCCCCCGCGATTTCCATCGAACAAAAGACCACCTCGAAAAACCCGCGCTCCACCGTGGGAACCGTAACCGAGATTTATGACTATCTGCGCCTGCTTTACGCCCGCGTCGGCACACCTTATTCGCCAACAACCGGCCTGCCCATCACCGCGATGCAGGTGCAGGACATGGTCGATGCCGTGATGGCCATGGCCGACGGCACCCGCGCCTACCTGCTCGCTCCCATCGTCCGCGACCGCAAAGGCGAGTACAAGAAGGACTTTCTCGATCTGCGCAAACAGGGCTTTCAGCGTGTCAAGGTCAACGGGGTGTTCCACGACCTCGACGAACCGCCTGTTCTGGACAAGAAGTTCCGCCACAACATCGACGTGGTGGTTGACCGCATCGTGGTGCGCGAAGGGCTGGAGACGCGGCTTGCCGACAGTTTCCGTACCGCGCTGAACCTTGCCGATGGCATCGCCGTGATCGAAATCGCCGATCCTGCCGAAGGCACCGAAGCCCGGCGCATCACCTATTCCGAAAAATTCGCCTGTCCCGTGTCAGGCTTTACCATTGCCGAAATAGAACCCCGCCTGTTCAGCTTTAACGCCCCCTTTGGCGCCTGCCCGGTCTGTGATGGCCTTGGGGTGGAACTGTTCTTTGACGAACGCCTGATCGTGCCGGATCAGGGGCTGTCGCTGCTGCAAGGGGCCATTGCCCCCTGGGCCAAATCGAAATCGCCGTATTTCACCCAGACCGTCACCGCCCTTGCCACGCACTACGAATTCGACGTGAAGAAGAAATGGAAAGACCTGCTGCCGCATGTGCAGCAGCTGTTCCTCTATGGTTCCGGCACCGAGGAAATCCGTTTCCGCTATGACGAAGGCGGCCGTGTCTACGAGGTGTCGCGCGTGTTTGAAGGGATCGTGCCCAACATGGAGCGCCGCTACCGCGAGACCGACAGTGCATGGAGCCGCGAGGATATGGAGCGGTTCCAGAACAACCGCGCCTGCGGGGCCTGCGGCGGGTTCCGCCTGCGGCCCGAGGCGCTGGCGGTGAAGATCGCAAGTCTGCACGTGGGTCATGTGGTGCAGATGTCGATCAAAGAGGCCTACGCCTGGATCGGCACCGTGCCCGATACCCTTGGTGTGCAGAAGAACGAAATTGCCAGGGCGATTCTCAAGGAAATCCGCGAACGGCTGGGGTTTCTGAACAACGTGGGCCTCGAATACCTGACGCTGTCGCGCAATGCGGGCACGCTGTCGGGGGGCGAATCGCAGCGTATCAGGTTGGCCAGCCAGATCGGCTCTGGCTTGACGGGCGTGCTTTACGTGCTGGACGAACCCTCGATCGGCCTGCACCAGCGCGACAATGACCGGCTGCTGACGACGCTGAAAAACCTGCGCGATGCGGGCAATACCGTGCTGGTGGTGGAACATGACGAGGATGCGATCCGCGCGGCGGATTATGTCTTTGACATGGGGCCGGGGGCGGGCGTGCATGGCGGCGAAGTGGTGTCGCACGGAACACCGGCGCAGGTCGCCGCCGACCCCAACAGCATGACCGGGCTTTATCTGTCGGGCCAGCGCGAAATTCCGGTGCACAAGATGCGCCGCAAGGGGAACGGCAAGAAGCTGACCGTCGTCGGGGCCACCGGCAACAACCTCAAGAACGTCACGGCGGAGTTTCCACTGGGCCTGTTCATGTGCGTCACCGGGGTGTCGGGCGGCGGCAAATCGACGCTGACCATCGAAACCCTTTATAAAACCGCCGCAATGCGCCTGAACGGCGCGCGCGAAACCCCGGCACCCTGCGAGACGATCAAGGGGTTCGAGCATCTGGACAAGGTCATCGACATCGACCAGCGCGCCATTGGCCGCACGCCCAGGTCGAATCCCGCGACTTATACCGGGGCCTTCACCCCGATTCGCGACTGGTTCGCGGGCCTGCCCGAATCAAAGGCGCGCGGGTATCAGCCGGGGCGGTTCAGCTTCAACGTCAAGGGTGGGCGGTGCGAGGCGTGCCAGGGCGACGGCGTCATCAAGATCGAAATGCACTTTCTGCCCGATGTCTATGTGACTTGCGAAACCTGCAAAGGGCATCGCTATAACCGAGAAACTTTGGAAATAAAATTTAAAAACAAAAGCATATCTGACGTTCTTGATATGACGTGCGAAGACGCGCAATCCTTTTTTGCCGCCGTGCCGAGCATCCGCGAGAAGATGGATGCGCTGTGCCAGGTCGGGCTTGGCTATATCAAGGTCGGCCAGCAGGCGACAACCCTGTCGGGGGGCGAAGCACAGCGCGTGAAGCTGTCAAAGGAACTGTCGCGCCGCGCCACGGGCCGGACCCTGTATATTCTGGACGAACCCACGACCGGCCTGCATTTCGAGGACGTGCGCAAGCTGCTCGAAGTGCTGCATGAACTGGTGGAACAGGGCAATACGGTGGTGGTGATCGAACACAATCTCGATGTCGTGAAAACCGCCGACTGGATCATTGACATCGGCCCTGAAGGCGGCGACGGCGGCGGCGAAATCGTGGCTGTCGGCACACCTGAACAGGTGGCGAAGGTCGACGGCAGCCATACCGGGCGCTATCTGAAAGACATGCTGAAACCCCGGCGTATGGCGGCCGAATAGGCCGGGAACCCGACGTCTCAAAAGTTTTGATGCACGTGGCGTAATGCGCATAACGCGTGGATAACACTGGGGTAATAGTATAAATTTCCCGTTGGAAATTTACGTGCGCAACCCCGTTTCCTCCAGCAGCCCCAGCCGCTTTGCCTCGTAATAATAACCGCGCGCGTACCAGCCCACGGCCGCGCCCTCGTCTCCGCCGGACACCAGCCACGCGCCGCGCAGATAGCGGCCAGCGTATTTCAGATTTGTCTCGGCATCCAGCAGCCCGCCGGGCGCGCCGCGATAGCCCATTGTCCCTGCGGTCTGCGGCAGAATCTGCATCAACCCGTAATAGGGGCCATTGCGTGCGCCGGGATCGTACCCGCTTTCGCGTTGGATAACCCGGTGCAGCAGGCTTTCGGGGATGCCGTGCACATCGGCGTATTTCCGGATCAGGGCCCGCATCTGCGGCGTCTCGCCCGAAAACAGATCGGCCCGTGGCGCGGGCGCGGGGTCCGGCCCGCGCCGCGCGCAGGCGGCAAGCGGGGCGATCAGCGCAAGGGTCAGGGCCGTGCGGCGGGTGAAGGGCATCATGGCCTCCGTAAACTAGCTGTTGCCGCGCCGGGTGAACATCCCGGCGTCTTCCGCCGCCCGGCGCAGGGCGCGGGACTTGTTGACGGTCTCTTGATATTCGGCCTCGGGGTCGCTGTCATAGACGACACCGCCGCCGGCCTGAATGTACAGCATCTGATCTTTCAGCACAGCCGTTCGCAGCGCAATGCAAAAATCCATTTCACCATTCGCCGCAAAGTAACCCACGCCGCCGCCATAGACGCCGCGCTTTTCCGGCTCCAGCTCGTCAATGATCTGCATCGCCCGGACCTTGGGCGCACCTGACACGGTGCCCGCAGGCATGCCCGCAAAGAAGGCCGACAGCGCATCCTGCCCTTCGGCCAGTTCGCCGACCACGTTCGACACGATGTGCATGACGTGGGAATAGCGTTCGATGATGAATTGTTCAGTGGGTTTCACTGTGCCGATCTTGGCCACGCGCCCCATATCGTTGCGGCCCAGATCCAGCAGCATCAGATGTTCGGCCAGTTCCTTGGTATCGGCGAGCAATTCCAATTCGTTGGCCTTGTCCTGTTCGGGGGTATCGCCCCGGGGCCTTGTGCCTGCGATCGGCCTTATCGTGACCTGACTGCCGAAAACCCGCACCAGAATCTCTGGCGACGCACCGATCACCTGAAACCCGCCAAAGTTAAAGTAAAACATGAAGGGTGACGGATTAGTCCTTCGTAATGAACGATAAAGTGCGAAAGGGGGTTCTTGGAAATCCTGGGTCCAGCGCTGCGCCGGGACCACCTGGAATATGTCGCCCGCCCGGATATACTCCTTGGCCTTTTCGACCGCCGCCAGATAACCCGCATGGGTGAAATTCGACACAGGTTCGCCCGGTTCCACAGGTTCGCCCAAGGCGCGGGCATCCTGCGGCACCGCCCGTTCCAAGGCCCGTTGCGCATCCATCACCCGTTCGGCGGCCTGTGCATAAGCGGCCTTGGCGGTCAGGCCAGACGAGACCCAGGCCGGGGCCACAAGGATCACATCGCCCTTGACCCCGTCCAGCACCGCCACGACCGATGGGCGCAGCAGCACCGCATCAGGCAGGCCCAACGGGTCGGGGTTCACATCGGGCAAATGTTCGACCAGCCGGATCATATCATAACCCAGATAGCCAAACAGCCCGGCGCAGGCCCCCGGCAAATCAGCGGGCAGGTCAATCCGGCTTTCGGCCAAAAGCGCGCGCAAAGTGGTCAGCGGATCGCCGTCCAGCACGGCAAATGCATCGTCATCATAGCGGGCGGTCCGGTTC
>JAYSSN010000114.1:0-1863 GCA_043720555.1 Rhodobacterales bacterium
CCATTGACTGGGCGACGGTTTATATGGACCGACGTTTCTGCTCGAAGGAGACTCTGGATGGTTCAGCAGTCTTGCCACTTCGTCGGGGTATCAAATTGCCACCCGGTCCGATGCAAAAGTGGGCGATCATCCGCGAACTCCGCGTGTCCGAGACAAAGATAGCCGGTGAAAACCCAGCTTTGTGGAACGTCAAAAAGGGATTGAATGGCGGCGGGTTCCAGAATTGACACCCAGCCGAGGCCGATATTTTCCGCGCGCGCCACCAACCAAAGCGTATGAATCGCCATGACGGTCGAAAAGTGCAGGGTTTCCGGCATGGTGCGCCGCCCCAGCCCGCGTCCTTCGGCGGGGGCGGTTTCGGTGAACACGGCAAGATGCACCGGGGCGTCGCGCAGGCCCGCCAGTTTCAGCCGGACATATTCCGCCCGGGTCGCGTCATCATAGCCTGCCGCCGCCGCATGGTTGCAGCGTTCAAAGATGTCCTGAACCGCCGCGCGCGACCCCGGATCATTGACCCGCAGGACGCGCCACGGGCGGGAGTTGCCCACCGATGGCGCCAGATCCATCGCGGCCCGCAACCGGTCGATGACGGGTTCCGCGATGGGATCGGTGCGAAAGTGCCGGACATCGCGTCGCCAGCGCAAAATGTCGTTCAGGATGACGGCTTGTTCTGTTGAAAATTCCACTCTGCCTCACTTCGACGAACAAGACCCGACGTCTGCCCGCCGCAACCACTGTGTTACAGTCTAGCCCTTGGCGTATCAGCCACGCCCGCGATAGGGCGGCACGCCTTGATCGGGGATCCAGACGCTGTCGGGCACCGGGCCGGTCTGGTAGAACACGTCAATCGGCATACCGCCGCGCGGATACCAGTAGCCGCCGATGCGCAGCCATGCGGGGTCGAGCAGTTCCACTAGTCGCTTGCCGATCGAAACCGTGCAATCCTCGTGAAACGCGCCATGATTGCGGAAAGACCCGAGATAAAGCTTCAGCGATTTGCTTTCCACCAGCCACTGCCCCGGCACATAATCAATCACCAGATGCGCAAAATCCGGCTGGCCGGTCATCGGACACAGCGAGGTAAACTCGGGTGCGGTGAAGCGGACGCAATAGGCAGTGCCCACCTGCGGGTTCGCCACCTTCTCCAGCACCGCAGCCTCGGGGCTTTGCGGCAGCAGAGTGGCGCTGCCAAGCTGTTGCAGATCCTGGTAGATATCGGTCATCTCGATCTCCATTGCGGTCATACGCCGCGTTTGTTGCCCCACAGCAGCACATGAAGTTGCGGCAGCACATGGGCGGCAAACCAGCGGTCGGCCATCACCCGGTCCACCAGCCAGCCCATGCGCTGCAAAATCCCATCGGTGTCGATAAAGGCGTCATGGTCCTGCGGCCCCGGCGGGGTGTGATTGCCCGGTTGCAGATAGACAGGCAGGCCCGGAAACCGTGCGGCGGCGTCACGGGCATAGGCGTAATCGGCCGCGTCGAACACCACGAACTTCAGCACGATACGCGGCCCCGCGGCGGCGGCGTCCACGCAGGCCCGCAGCGCCGCCCAATCGGTTGTCATCGCGCTGGAGGGCGGCTTCGGGCTCAGCACCAAGATGTCGAGGTCGGCAAACCAGCCTCGGCTGACCGAACCCTGGGTTTCCAGCGCAAAGCGATAGCCCGCAGCCTGTCCCTGCCGGATCAGCGGTCCGAGCGGTTGAATTGCCGGGTTTCCGCCCGACAGCGACACCATCAGCGGTTGGTCCCCCGACAGCGCCCGCACCCGGTCCAGCACCTCGGCAGTGGTCATCACCCGCCAGTCGGCGCGAAAGCGGTTGTCCACCGCATGCAGGCTGTCGCACCACGCACAGCGATAAT
>JAYSSN010000115.1:0-1856 GCA_043720555.1 Rhodobacterales bacterium
TGGACCTTTCTGCAAGCCACCGCTTTTCAAACGGTGAACCCGAAAGGTTGGGTCATCTGCATCAGTGTCATCTCGCAATTCGTGACCGGTGCTGCACCCATGCGCGAAGGCGCTACTATCTTTGTCGTGTCGGTGCTGACCGGTACAACTTCTGCCATCGGCTGGGTGGCCTTCGGGGTGATGATGCAACGCTGGCTGGACACACCCGCCCGGCTGCGCATGTTCAACTTGGCAATGGCTGGGTTGATCATCGCCAGTGTGGGGTTGTTGTTTTTGGAGTAGGGCTATCCATCCACCCGGATGCCCACATTCGCCGGATCATAAGGCGAGTCCTCGACAACAATTGCATCCCACATCGCGTTTTGCATCTTCACTTTCAGCCCTTGCCCCACAACCGCCAGATCGGGCTTTATATACCCCATGCCGATCGACTTGCCGAAATGCACCGAATAGCCGCCGGACGTCAGGCGTCCAACCTTGGCGCCATCGACAAACAACGCCTCGCGACCCCACGGATCGGCGTCGTTTGGCCCGTCGATCAAGACCGTCACACATTTGGAGCGGATGCCGACAGTCTCCATCGCCGCTTTGCCGTGGAAATCTTTGCTCAAATCGACAAACCTCGGCAAATCCGCCTCCAGCGGCGTCGCATCGCGGCCCAGTTCGGTGCCATAGGCGCGATAGCTTTTCTCTTGCCGCAGCCAGTTCTGCGCCCGGGCACCAACCAGTTTCAGGCCCAACGGTTCCCCTGCGGCCAGCAACTGATCGAACAGGTAATTCTGCATCTCGATGGGATGATGCAATTCCCAGCCCAATTCGCCAGTATAGGCGACGCGAATGGCCATGACGGGGCACATTTTCAGCTCGATATGCTTGGCGGATAGCCAAGGGAAACGCTTGTTTGACAGTGCCGTTTCCGTGTCCGCATCGACGATCAGCTTTTTCAGCAAATCGCGCGAACGCGGTCCGGCCAAAGCGAAAACACCGTACTGCGTGGTCGCATTCTGCACCTCGATCCGGCCAAACTCGCCTTCCTTGTCGGCCACCGCCTTGCGCAAATAATCGCCATCATAGGCCGTCCAGGCCCCGGCGGAGACGAGGTAGTAGGAATCTTCGCTTTCCCGCACAATCGTATATTCCGTCCGCGTCGTGCCTGTCGCCGTCAACGCATAGGTCAGGTTGATGCGGCCTACTTTCGGCAACTTGTTCGTTGTGAACCAATCCAGAAACGCCGTCGCCCCCGGACCCTTGACCCGGTGCTTGGTAAACGCCGTCGCGTCGATCATCCCCACGCCCTCGCGGATCGCCTTTGCTTCCGCCACCGCGTATTCCCACCATCCCCCGCGCCGGAACGACCGCGAATCGTGATCGTCGAACCCTATCGGCGCATAATAATTGGGCCGCTCCCAACCATTCACCTGCCCAAACTGGGCGCCACGCGCCTTTTGCCGGTCATAAGCGGGTGAACAGCGCAAAGGCCGCGCCGCCGGGCGTTCCTCGTCGGGGTGGTGCAGCACGAAAACGTGATCGTAGCATTCCTCGTTCTTGCGCGAGGCATATTCCTTGGTCACCCAGTCGCCGAACCGCTTGGGGTCCAACGACGCCATGTCGATCTCCGCTTCACCCGCCGTCATCATCTGCGCCAGATAGTGCCCAACGCCACCTGCCGCCGTGATGCCAAACGAAAACCCTTCCGCCAGCCACATGTTGCGCAGCCCCGGTGCCGGCCCAACCAAAGGATTGCCGTCCGGCGTGTAACAGATCGGACCGTTGAAATCGTCTTTCAGCCCACAATGTTCCGACGATGGAATGCGGTGGATGAACGACATGTATTCACCCTCGATCCGTTCCAGATC
>JAYSSN010000116.1:0-4477 GCA_043720555.1 Rhodobacterales bacterium
GCGGGCACTGCTGACGTCCGATGCGCGGGCCTATGGTGTCGTCTTTGCTGTCGAAGGGCTGATTTTCCTGATTGCGGCCATGCTCGCCTTGCGTGTGAACGCCGACAGCCCAGTCCAAATCGCCCGTTCCGCCACCCCGATTGCAGGAGAGTGACCATGACCTATGATGTTGTCGTTGTGGGCGGTGGGCCGTCCGGGGCCACGGCGGCCGAAGACCTTGCGCGCGCGGGCAGACGGGTGGCTCTGCTCGACCGCGACGGGCGGATCAAGCCGTGCGGGGGGGCCATTCCGCCGCGCGCCGTGCTGGATTTCGCCATTCCCGACAACCAGATCGTGGCCCGCATCCGCACCGCGCGGATGGTGTCACCCACCGGGCGGATGGTCGATATTCCCATCGAGAACGGCTATGTCGGCATGGTGGACCGCGAGCATTTCGACGCATTCCTGCGGGTGCGGGCGCAAAAGGCCGGGGCAAAGCGGCTGACGGGGACATATCTGCGGATCGAGCGGGACGGCGATGGCACCCATGTGATCTACCGCGACAAGGCCAGCGGCACCGAGCAGCGCCTGACGACCCGGTTGCTGATCGGTGCTGATGGTGCGCGGTCTGGCGTGGCGCGCACCGAAGTGCCGGGGGGCGACAAGATCCCGTATGTGATCGCCTATCACGAAATCATCAAGGCGCCGGAGCATCTGGCCGCGGCAAATGCCGGATATGACCCCACACGCTGCGATGTGATCTATGACGGGCGGATATCCCCGGATTTCTATGGCTGGGTGTTTCCGCATGGGGCGCATGTGTCGGTTGGGATGGGCACCGGGATTGACGGGGTGGACCTGAAAAGGGCCACGGCGGATCTGCGCGCGTCGGTGGGCCTTGCCGGCTGCGAGACGATCCGGCGCGAAGGCGCGCCGATCCCTCTGCGGCCCATGGACCGCTGGGACAATGGCCGCGATGTCGTGCTGGCGGGCGATGCAGCGGGGGTGGTGGCCCCGTCGTCGGGCGAGGGGATCTTCTATGCGATGGTTGGCGGGCGGGTTGCGGCCACGGCGGCGCAGGCCTATCTCGCCTCTGGTCGCGCGAAAGACCTGATGCTGGCCCGCAGGTTGTTCATGAAGGACCACAAGACCGTGTTCAAAGTGCTGCGTGCCATGCAGGACGCCTATTACAAGTCCGACGAACGGCGTGAACGTTTTGTCAGCCTGTGTCATGATGTCGACGTGCAAAAGCTGACGTTCGAGGCGTATATGAATAAAAAGCTGGTCGCGGCGCGCCCCATGGCGCATCTGAAGATCGGCTTGAAGAACATGGCGCATCTGTTGCGGTTGGTGCGCCCGGGATATGTGTGATGCACGATGACCATGGCGTGGACGAGATGATCCCAACCTGGGTTGATGGGCGGCTGACCCCGATGGGCAAGCTGGAGGTCCACCGCCTTGGGCTGCGCCACAAGGCGGTGTCGGTCTTTGTCACGGATGGCAACAAGGTGCTGATCCAGCAACGGGCGCTGGCCAAGTATCACACGCCGGGTCTGTGGGCGAACACCTGCTGCACGCATCCGCTGTGGAATGAAGATCCCGCCGCTTGTGCCGTCCGCCGTCTGCTCGAAGAACTGGGGATCAGCGGACTTTTACCGGCGTTCGCCGACCGGGTCGAATACCGCGCCGATGTGGGGGGCGGGATGACCGAACACGAGGTGGTCGATATCTTCGTGGCCGAAGCGACCCCCGCCATGACGCTGCACCCCAACCCGGACGAGGTGGCGGATGTGGCCTGGGTCAATCTTTATGATCTGTGCGCCGATACGGCGCGCAATCCCGCCAAGTACACACCATGGCTGCGGATTTACATGGCTGAACACATGGGGCGCATTTTCGGGACGGCAGTCCGGTAAGGGATTCTGGCCTTCGGCGAGGATATTTTTACCAGTGTGAAAGGGCTTGTCGATCGATCTTCATATGATGTCTGAAGATGAAAGCGCCTGTTTCAACCAGGGCAGGATGATTGCCGCCACCTGATCCGCCGCTTCTTCATGCGCAAGATGCCCCAGTCCTGCAAGTTCGTCATAGCGCCCGGCAGGCATGCGCGCCGCAGCATCACGTGAGATGCGGGGTGGCACGGTGCGGTCCTGTAACCCGGTCAGCAGCAGCGTGGGCGTGGCGATCTGTGACAGGCGCGCGATCAGGGGTGTCAGCGTCCATTGCGCCATCATTCCCAGCGTGCCGTCGATATGGCCGGGTGCCTGCACCAGCGTCAGGTATTGCGCCCGGCCCGCCGCATCGATCAGTGATCCCGTGTCGTTCAGCAGGCCATTCACACGGGCCGCATTGCCCCAAAGCCGCGAAATGGCGGCCGGCAGGAAAGGGATCATTGCAAAGCCACGCGCGAACATGGGCAACAGTGTCCCTGCCAGCCCGTCAAAGGTGCCAAGCGCGGCATTGATGCCAACGACCGCCTGCAGCGGCATCAGTTCGGCCATGCGCAGCGCGATTGCGGCCCCGGCGGAATGGCCGATGATGGCGTGCGGCGCCCAGCCCTGCGCGTTGCACAGCGCCACCAGATCGGCGGCTGCCGGATCAAGGCCAAAGCGGCTGCGGGTGCCGGCGCGGGTAAAGCCCTGACCCGGCAGATCGGGGATGATGCAGCGGTAATGCGGCGCAAGCAGGGGCAGCAGGCTGCGAAAGCTGTGCCCCGACCCGCCGGCGCCATGCAGCAACAGGATCGTGGGCCCAGTGCCCTCCTGCACCACCCACCAGTCGTGGGGGGCAACGCGAATGTGCCGCCCCTTGTCGCGGTGGGGCCAGTCGGCGGGCGGTGTCATGGCGTCAACACCTGTCCCAGCACGGCGGACAGCCGATAGGCGTCGGCGCGGGGCAGAACGATATAGGGTGCTGCCATCTGGCGTGCGAGGGCAGCAAGCGCCGGTTGCGGACGGGTCCCGGTGTCGATCACCACGGCGGGCAGTCCTGCGGTGCGGATGGCAGTGGCCAGCCGTTGCGCATCGCGTTGGGCCAATTCGCGGTCCGGCGCGCCGCTCAGCGCGATGTTGCCGCGCCCGTCGGTCAGCAGCGCAATCGTCGGCGTCAGCCCGCGCGCACGGGCCTGTACCGCCGTGGCCATGGCAAGCTGCAGACCGTGCGCCAGGGGCGTGCCACCGCCGCCGGGCAGACCAGCAAGGCGGCGCTTGGTCTGCACAAGGCTGCGGGTGGGCGGCAGGATCAGTTCCGCCTGCGTGCCGCGGAACGCCAGCAGCGCCACATGATCGCGGCGCGCATAAGCGGCGGCAAGCAGTAGTTCGACCGCCCCCTTTGCCTCGGCCAGGCGGGCAAAAGCCGCCGAACCGCTGGCATCGACGGCAAAGATCAGTACGCGGTCGGAGGTCTCGATGTAGCGCTTCAGCCGGATGTCGGCGGAGCGGATGTGCAGTGCGGCGTCACGCAGGGCACCTGCCCGGCGCAGGGGTTGCCACGGGGCAGCGGCGCGCAGGGTTGCCACCAGATCAATCCACGCGCCGGTGCCAGGGCGACCGGAGCGCGAGGGCAGCGGGCGGCCTCGCCGGTTGCCGTTTTTCGCGCCACCGGTGCCGGTGGCTCCCATCGCCGCACCGGCCGCGCGCCCGGCGGCAAGCCCGGTGAGCAGATCGGGCGGCAGCGCGGCGCGGGCGGCTGCGACCAGCACATCTTCGGGAATGGCGGTCCGGTCCCGGCTTTCGCCCGGATCATCGGGGGCAGGCGCGTCAGGTTCGGGCGGCGGCGGCGGGGCATTTTGCGCCGCCGGTGCCGCACGGTGGGCATAGGTCAGTTCGGCCGCCAGACGCAGATCGGCCTCTGTCACCGTATCACCGCCGCGCAGGGCGGCCGCGGCGCGGGCGGCGGCTAGGGCCAGCGTCGGCGCGCGGAGCGATGCGATGCCAAGGCTGGCCGCTGCACGGGTCAGGGTCGACGCGGCATCCTGTGGGGTGGTGATGGCGGGCAGGCGGGCGCGGGCGGATTGCAATGCCGCGGGGTCGGGGATGATCGGGTCAGTGTCGGACCAGACCTGGTCGCCGAGGTCGAGAAACAGACCGAGCCTGTCCGCGAGGGCTGCGGGCAGCATGTCGTTCCCGGTCCCTTCATCCAGCGCGATCAGACAATGGGCGGGGGCATCCAGCGCCGTGGCCAGCCGCGCGGCAAGGCCGGGGGGGCAGCGTTCCGCCATGGCGAGGATCAGCGCGGCGGGGGCTTGCAGCAGGCCCGCACTGCGCATCTGGCGGCCCGTGGCAAGGGTCGCGGCCACATCGAGCCCGCCAAACAGCGCATCGTCCGCCACCGCCGGATGCAGGCGGCGCGGGGGCAGGGGCAGCGTCAGCGCCGCCAGCACCGCATCGCGCACCGGCCCGACGCGCGCGCGCAGCCACAGCCCCTTCAACCCGGCAGGATCGATGGCAAGCAGCGCCAGTGCAAGGGCGGCGCGTTCGCTCACGGCAGGATGTCGGCC
>JAYSSN010000117.1:0-4477 GCA_043720555.1 Rhodobacterales bacterium
TCATAGGGATCAAGGAAAGCTCGGGCGATATCAACCGGGTGCATCTGTTGGCGCGCGACTATCCGCATATCCAGATGTCCTGCGGCATGGACGATCAGGCGTTGGAATTCTTCGCCTGGGGCGCGCAAAGCTGGATCTGCGCGGGATCGAACTTCCTGCCGGAAGAACACATCGCGCTTTATGAAACCTGCGTGCCGCAGGGCGATTTCACCAAAGGGCGGCGGATCATGTCGGCCATGCTGCCCCTGATGCGGGTGCTGGAGCAGGGCGGCAAGTTCATTCAATGCATCAAGCACGGCATTGAGACCACCGGCCTGAAAGCCGGGCCGTTGCGGCCGCCGCTGAAGGGGCTGAACAAGGACGAAAAGCGCGAGCTGGAACAGGTGATCCGCACGCTGAAGACCGCCGTCAAGGCAATCCGGGAAGGGAACTGACATGGCCGAACTTCTGACACGCGAGGAATACCGCGCCCTTGCCGCCGATCTGGACCTGCCGCAAAATGCCTGGATCGACGGCGGCTATCGGCCCGCGATTTCGGGCAAGACGTTTGACACGGTGAACCCGGCGACGGGGGCGGTTCTGGGCACGGTCGCTGCCTGCGGGACCGAGGATGTGGCTCTCGCCGTTCAGAAAGCGCGCGAGGCTTTCGAGGATGGCCGCTGGTCACGGCTGCATCCCGGCGCGCGCAAGGATGTGCTGGTGCGGCTGGCCAAGCTGATGGAGCGCAACGCCCGCGAACTGGCGGTGATGGAAAGCCTCGACAGTGGCAAGACCATTTACGATTGCGAGAACGTCGATATCCCCGAGGCGATCCATGTCATCAAGTGGCATGGCGAGCTGATCGACAAGATCTACGATCAGGTCGCCCCGGCGTCGAACGACCATATCGCCATGATCGTGCGCGAAGCGGTGGGTGTGGTCGGGCTGGTGCTGCCGTGGAACTTTCCACTGCTGATGCTGGCCTGGAAGATCGGACCTGCGCTGGCCGCGGGTTGTTCGGTGGTGGTGAAGCCTGCCGCCGAGACCAGCCTGACCGCGCTGCGCCTGGCGGAACTGGCGTCCGAGGCCGGGCTGCCGCGCGGCGTGCTGAACGTGATCACGGGGACGGGGGCGGAAGTTGGCGAGCCGCTTGGTCGTCACCCCGATGTCGATATGGTGTCCTTTACCGGATCGACCGTCACCGGCCGACGGTTCCTGCACTATTCGGCGGACAGCAATCTGAAAGAGGTCGTGCTGGAACTGGGCGGCAAGAACCCCTGCATCGTGCTGGATGATGTCGAGGATCTGGACGCAGTGGCCGCCCATGTGGTGAATGGCGCGTTCTGGAACATGGGGCAGAACTGTTCCGCCGCCAGCCGGCTGATCGTGCAAAAGGGCATCAAGGACAGGCTGCTGGCCAAGGTTGCCGAACATGCCCGCGAATGGGTGGTGGGCGATCCCTTGGACCCGCAAGTGCGGGTGGGGGCGCTGATCTCGAAAGCGCATTTCGCCAAGGTCTCGGGCTATCTGAAGGCCGCTGCGAAAAATGCCGTGGTGATGGGCGGCAAGGTTGTGGCCGACGGCTTTATCGAGCCGACGATTATTGAGGCGGCGCATGGCTCGGCTTTGGCCACGGAAGAAATCTTTGGCCCGATCCTGACGGTGATCACGGTCGCCAGCTTTGAAGAAGCCATCGCGGTGGCCAATGATACCGAATACGGACTTGCCGCTTCGATCTTCACCGCCAATGGCAAGCGGGCCTTGCGCGGTGCGCGCATGCTGCGGGCGGGCACGGTGACGGTGAACAGCTTTGGCGAGGGCGACATCACCACGCCCTTCGGTGGCTATAAACAGTCGGGCTTTGGCGGGCGCGACAATTCCATTCACGCCCATGATCAGTACACCCAGCTCAAGACCATCTGGTTGGACCTGACAGATACCGCCGACACCGCCATCGACTGAGGTTGACCATGACCATTCGCACCGTCCTTCGTCTGCCGGTTCATACGGGGCTGGCAGGATGGAACGCCATCCTGCCGCCGGCCCCGTTGCGCGCCTCCCTATCCGGCGAGCTGGACTGCGACATCGCCATCGTCGGCGCGGGCTTTGCGGGCCTGTCGGCGGCGCGGCGACTCAAGCAGATCGACCCGGGCGTGAGGGTCACCGTGGTGGATGCGGGCCGGGTGGCGGAAAGCTCGGCGGGGCGCAATTCCGGCTTCATGATCGATCTGCCGCACGAGCTGACCAGTGCCGACTATGCCGGCGCGGGCGAGGCGCAGGACCGTGTGCTGACCCGGCTGAACCGTCACGCCATCGACGTGGCCGAGGCAGTGCAGCGCGACTATGGCCTGCCCGAGGGCTATTTCCAACGCTCGGGCAAGATCAACGGGGCCGCGTCGGAGGTCGGCGAACAGGCCAATCGCAGTTATGCTGAACACCTGCGGGCCATGGGGGAACCGCATGAGATGCTGGATGCGCAGGCGATGCGGCAGATCACCGGATCGGCCTATTATCGGGCCGGGCTCTTCACCCCCGGAACGGCGGTGATCCAGCCTGCGGGCTATATCCGCGACTTTGCGGCGGGGTTGGAGGCGGCGGGGGTGACGCTTCTTGAATCCTCGCCGGTGACCGGATTTGAAAGCACGGTTGGCGCTTGGGTGCTGACCACGCCGCAGGGTCGGCTGCGGGCGCAGAAGGTGATCTTGGCCAACAACGGCCATCTGGAGAGTTTTGGCTTCAAGCGCGGGCGGCTGATGCATATCATGCTGAACGCCTGCATGACCGAAGAGATCGGCCCGGATGCCCTGCGCACCCTGGGCGGGCATGAGACCTGGGGCAT
The DNA here is from genome assembly GCA_043720555.1 of Rhodobacterales bacterium. Taxonomy (GTDB): domain Bacteria; phylum Pseudomonadota; class Alphaproteobacteria; order Rhodobacterales; family Rhodobacteraceae; genus JAAFHS01. Next base: position 2,819 of record JAYSSN010000117.1, read on the forward strand.
GACGCCGTCAGACCCGATGGGCTGCACGGTGCGGCGGATTTCGACCGCGCAGGGTGGCAACCGGATCGTGATCCGGCAGGGCGGCTATTATCGACCCAATATGCAGACCAGCGCCGCCGATCTTGCCCGGGTGGCGGCCAACATGAGGCGCAAGTTCGATGCCCGCTTTCCGATGCTGAAAAGCGTCCGGTTCGAGCATGTCTGGTCTGGCCATCTGTGCCTCTCGAAGAACGCCGTCTCGGTGATGCGGGAACTGGAGCCCGGTCTGTATTCGGCCTGCGTGCAGAACGGGCTGGGCACCACGCGAGGCACTCTGACCGGGATTGGTGCGGCCGAACTGGCCATGGGCGAGACCAGCGACATCACCCGGTTCTTCGCCGCCGAAGCCGAACCCGCCCGCCTACCACCACATCCATTCGACACCATCGGCGCAAACGCCTATCTTCGGTTCAAGGAATGGCAGGCAAGGGCGGAATGACCAGATGAGACCCGTTCGCCGCAGGTATCTGCCCTCGCTTGGTGCACTCGCCACCTTTGAGGTCGCGGCCAAGCACCTGAGTTTCACGCTCGCGGCGAAGGAGTTGAACATCACCCAAGGGGCCGTCAGTCAGCAGATCCGCATTCTGGAGCGGGCGCTGGAAGTGCCGCTGTTCGTGCGCAAGCACAATGCGCTGGAGCTGACGCAAGCCGGGACCGACCTGTATTCGGCCGTGGCTGCCGGACTGGACACGATCAGTGCCGGGATCGGACTGTTGCAGCCTGAAGCCCAGCCACAGACCGTGACGATCTCGGCCACCGACGGCATGGCGACCTTTTGGCTAAAACCGCTGATCGACAGCTTCCGCACCGAACACCCCTCGGTGGGTTTCGTCATCCTCGCTTCGGACGAGGACGACACGATGCGCAATTACTCGGGCATCGATATTGCGCTTCTTTGCGGAAATGAACGCTGTGAGGTCGGAGAAGTGCTGCATTTTCTATTCCCTGAGGCTGCAGAACCCGTCTGTTCACCGGGTTACCTGGCCGAACACGGGCCTTTCCCAGACGCTCAAAGCTTGAACCGGGCCAACCTTCTGCACCTGCATGAGCGGCATTGGAGCGCGGATGCCATCGGCTGGCAGCCGCTGGGCTGGGAGGAATGGTTCCGGGCCCAAGGGGCGCGGTGGGAGAAGGGACCGTCCAGTCTGTCGGCCAACAAGGTGGCGCTTCTGGTCGAGGCGACGCTGGCGGGCGAGGGTGTCATGCTGGGCTGGCAGCACATGGTCCGCCGCTTGCTGGACGCAGGCCGTCTCGTCAATGCCCATCCGGCCCCGGTAACGGCCGGGCGCGGAAACTTCCTGAAATGCCAGACCGCGTCGATTCAGCGGCCTGCCGTGGCAAGGTTTGTTGAACATCTCCTGCAATCGCTGGTGGCCTGATCCGTCATTTGCCAACCGCAATGGCCCATTTGGGCAAGGCTGTGCGAAATCTGTTTTTTCCCAATGGCTTGGCGGTCCCGCCGTCGCATTAGCCTAGCTAATGCGATACCCGGCAAAACTCTCGTTTGCGATAGAAGGTCTCCATTGAATAGCCCCTAGATTTGTAGACGCTTTGCTTGGTAATTTTGGAAGCAAGGAGACATACATGGCTGGCACGAAGTTCACAGACGAGTTCAAGCGC
>JAYSSN010000118.1:0-4469 GCA_043720555.1 Rhodobacterales bacterium
GGGTTCATCTCGCCCAGCCCCTTGTAGCGTTGCAGGCTCAGCCCTTTTTCGCCCTCGGCCAGGATCGCCTTCAGCAGATCAACCGGCCCGTGGATCATCTGATCGCGGTCCTTGCGCACCAGCCGGGCAGGGCCCTTGTAGGTATCGCGCGCCTGCGCCGACACGGCCGACAACCGCCGCGCCTCGCCTGACCGCAGCACCGCGCCGTCCAGTGTGCGCAATTCTTCGACCCCGCGCAGAATGCGGCTGAGCCGGATGCCATGGTCCTGCGTGATCCGGCCGGACCAGCCGCGTTCATACTCGGTGGCAATCATGTCCAGACGTTTGGCCACCATATCAGCCACCGCCTGCAGATCGGCATCCGCCTGACCCGCATCAAACGCACCTGCAAGTGCCGCCTGCTCCAGGATGCCACGCGGATAATGCGTCGGAAATGCATCCAGCACGCGGCGGAACTGCCGGGCGCCTTCAATCACGCGGGCCAGATCGGCGCCGGCAATTTCCTCGCCCGTGTTCAGGCGCAACACCGCGCCTTCCAGCCCCATTTCGACCAGATAATCCTCCAGCGCCGCCTGATCCTTAAGATAAACCTCGGATTTTCCACGCGCGACCTTATACAGCGGCGGCTGCGCGATATACAGATACCCGCCTTCAATCAACGCAGGCATCTGCCGGAAAAAGAACGTCAGCAACAACGTGCGGATATGCGCGCCGTCGACATCGGCGTCGGTCATGATCACGACCTTGTGGTAGCGCAGCTTGCCGATATCGAATTCGTCCCGCCCGATACCCGTGCCCAGCGCGGTAATCAGCGTACCGATTTCCTGCGACCCCAGCATGCGGTCAAACCGCGCCCGCTCCACGTTCAGGATTTTCCCGCGCAATGGCAGCACCGCCTGATTGGCGCGGCTGCGCCCCTGCTTGGCTGACCCGCCCGCAGAGTCGCCTTCCACCAGGAAAATCTCGGATTTGGACGCGTCTTTTTCCTGACAATCGGCGAGCTTGCCCGGCAGTGACGCAATATCCAGCGCCGTCTTGCGCCGCGTCAGATCGCGCGCTTTGCGGGCGGCCTCGCGGGCAAGGGCTGCTTCTACAATCTTGCCCACGATGATCTTTGCACTGGCGGGGTTTTCCTCAAACCACTCCGCCAGCTTTTCGTTCACCAGGTTCTCGACCGCAGGCCGCACTTCGGATGAAACCAGCTTGTCCTTGGTCTGACTCGAAAACTTCGGGTCCGGCACCTTGACCGACAGCACGCAGGTCAGCCCTTCACGCGCATCATCGCCGGTGAAATCGACCTTTTCCTTTTTCGCGATTCCCGACGACTGCGCATAGTTGTTGATCGTCCGCGTCAGCGCGCCCCGAAAGCCCGCCAGATGTGTGCCGCCATCGCGCTGGGGGATGTTGTTGGTGAACGGCAGCACCATCTCGTTGTAACTGTCATTCCACCACATGGCGACTTCAACGGTCATGCCACTGCGTTCGCCGATCATGTAAATCGGCTCTGGCAGGATGGACGACTTCGAGCGGTCAAGGTACTTCACGTACTCCCGCACGCCGCCTTCATAGAACAGCTCTGTGTGCAACGGTTCGGCCGGGCGTTCGTCCTCGATAATGATCCGCACACCGGAATTCAGAAAGGCGAGTTCCCGCAGTCGATGTTCCAGCGTTTTAAAACTGTAGTCGAGATCAGAAAACGTACCCTCGGGGATATTCGTCTTGGCCGATGCCAGAAACCGCACTTCAGTGCCCCGCATCCCCGGTGCCGGTCCCACCTCATGCACATGCACGACGCAATCGCCGTGTTCGAACCGCGCACGGTATTCCGTGTCATTGCGCCAGACCGTCAGTTCCAGCCATTCCGACAGCGCGTTCACCACCGACACGCCCACGCCATGCAGACCGCCTGACACTTTGTAAGCGTTGCCGCTTTCATCGGTGTTGTTGAATTTGCCGCCGGCATGCAACTGGGTCATGATGACTTCGGCCGCCGACACGCCCTCTTCCTTGTGGATATCCACCGGAATGCCGCGCCCGTTGTCGCGCACCGAAACGCTGCTATCGGCGTGGATTTTCACGCTGACGGCGGTGGCGTGACCGGCCAATGCCTCATCGATCCCGTTATCGACAACCTCGTACACCATATGGTGCAGACCCGACCCATCGTCAGTGTCGCCAATATACATCCCAGGGCGCTTGCGGACCGCCTCTAACCCTTTGAGAACCTTTATAGAATCTGCGCCGTAACTATCGGCTTTCTTGGCTGCTTCGGCCATACGTCGGGAACCCCTGAATTTGCCCTCAATTTATAGCGGTAGAGGCTGGCAATGTCACGCCTCGGACACAAGATTTGGGGGATTCGCGCGTGTTTCCCGCACCCTTGTCCGCTTCCCGGTGGCCGACGCGGCGTCGGTGCCGCGCAAACGTTTTCAAATTTACACTTACTATATGATATATATCATAAATGATGGATATTCACCGTCGGCAACTGCCACGCGCTACCCCGCATTGCCCAGCGCAATCGCAACGCCGACCCCAATCAGCAGCACCCCTGAAGTCACGTTGATCCGCCGGATGCTCGCGCGGGATGCCAGCAGTTGCCGCGCGCGATCAATGAACAGGGCAAGCGCCAGGTTTCCCAGCATCGGTACCAGTGCCGAAATCGCAAGGATCGCCGCGATGTCCCAGCCATTGACGCGCGCCAGATCAAAGAAACCCGGCAGCATCCCCATGTAGAACAAAATCGCCTTGGGGTTCCCGATCACCACCGCCAGCCCGGTCACCAGCCCCGCAAGTCTGCCCGGCCGCGTCAGGCGGCTGTCGGGCGTCACCTCCCCCGATTTGCGCAGCAGCATGATCCCCATCACCACAAAGATGCCCGCCGCCACCCACTGCAGCACGGCCAGGAAATCGCCGTACACCGACGATATCCACGTCAGCCCGAAAATCGCCGCTACCGGCCAGACCGCATCGCCCAGCGCCACGCCCAGCGCCAGCGGCCAGGCACTCGCAAATCCGCCCGTCAACGCCCGCGCGGTCAGCGCCACCCAGACCGGCCCCGGCACCGCCCAGAGGGCAAACATCCCCCCCGCATAAAGCAGCAGATCAAACGCCGATACACTCATGTCGCACTCACCACCGACTGCCCGTCGTCGTCGCTCACAGCCAGCATCTGCCCCCGCACGCCCAGCGTATCGAACAGCGCGCCTTCGGTCCCCGTCATGATCGCCTGACACCCCAATGCACAAATCTCGTCATACAGCGCCGCGCGGCGTCCCGCATCCAGATGCGCTGCCACCTCGTCCAGCAACAGCACAGGGGTCGCCCCCAGATCGGCGGCCAGCGCCCGCGCGTTGGACAGGATCAGGCTGATCAGCAACGCCTTCTGCTCGCCGGTGGAACACTGATCCGCAGCAACGCCCTTGGCCACATAGACCGCCGCAAGGTCCGCGCGGTGCGGCCCCACCAGCGTGCGCCCCGCCGCCACATCGCGCGCCCGGTAGTCGGCCCATGCCGCGGGCAGATCATCCGCCGCCAGAGGCGCATCGCCATCCGGTCCGGTGATCGCCAGCGCCGCTGCCGGAAACGCCGTCTCCGCCCCCGCTTGCGCCGCCATCAGCCGCGCCACAGTGGTGGCCCGGTTGGCCATCATCGCCGCCCCCGCCTCGGCCATCTGCCCTTCCAGCGCCGTGTACCAGCGCGCGTCCGTGACCTGATCCTTCAGCAGCCGGTTCCGGTCGCGCATCGCCTTGTCATAGCTCAGCACCGCCTCGGCATGATCGGGCGCAAAGCTCAGCGTCAAACGGTCCAGAAACCGCCGCCGCCCCTCGGCCGCCTCGATCCACAGCCGGTCCATCGCGGGCACCAGCCACAGCACCCGCATCACCCGCCCCAGCGCTGCCTGCGTGGCAGCCTTGCCATCAATCCGCACGGCCCGGCTCTCGCCCGGCTCAGCCCAGGTTTCCACCTCATGCGCGGCAGATATACCGCACAGACCGGCCCGGACCTTCCACCCCAGCCCCTCCGGCCTGCGCGACAGATCTCCCCCCTCGGCCCGCCGCAACCCGCGACCGGGCGACAGCAGCGACACCGCCTCAAGGATATTCGTCTTGCCGGCCCCATTCGGCCCGACGATCGCCACGGGCCGCCCGTCAAATAGCAGACGCGCCGCCCGATGGCTGCGAAAATGCGACAGGGTCAGCGAGGTGATGGCAAAGCCGCGCACACCGCTCCCCTTTCATCTTTGTCTAAAATCCTGCAGGGGGTCCGGGGGAGGCAACATCCCCCGGCGGCTCATCACACGCGCATCGGCATCACGACATAGACCGCGCTCATGTCGTTGCCTTCGCGCATCAGGGTCGGATCGCCGGACGAGTTGAACAGGAACACCGCATTCTCCCGGTCCACCTGGCTTGCAATCTCCAGAAGGTATTTCGCATTGAACCCGATCTCCAGCCGCTCATCGCTAT
>JAYSSN010000119.1:0-4457 GCA_043720555.1 Rhodobacterales bacterium
CGGGGCCTTCGTATGATTGCAGCAGGATGACAACAAGCGTCGCAATGGTCACGCTGAGCAAATAGGCGAGGGGAACAAGCTGGGTGAACACTGACCAGCCGCTGGCAGCCAGAACTTTGCTTTCGCCCATCGCAAGGGCCAAAATCCAGCTCGTCGTGGAGACAGCCGAGACCCAGGCGCAGACAAACTTGCGCGGTGTCGGCATATCCAGCAACGACCGCTTCAGGTTGCGTTCCAACAGCGGCATTGCGAATTTCCCGATCAGGTAGGCATTCAGCGTCAGGATTGAAACAACGGCAAGTTTGCTGAACAGCTTGGGCGAAAATTCTTCAATGACAAAGCCCGTGCGGATATAGATAAGAGCAATTCCCGTCAGCCACATCGGGATCAGTGCCGCGATGACGATATGGTGGCAGTGTTTCAAGCGGTCGAGCAGCGGTTGATCCACGGGTTTGTCCATCTGCGCAATCACCATGGTGTCAGCCAGAAATGACGTACCAAGGCCGACGGCCACGGAAAGCAGATGCGCAAAGCGCACAGCATCGACGGTAATGTTTGGGTCCATCAGAACGTTTCCTTTCCTGAAGTTTTTGAGGCGCGTGATGCGCCAACCGAGTAGTCGGTTGCGGTCAGATACAGCAAATCGTCGTACAGCCTGTTTCGGCAGGAATCAGCCAAGCCTCCAGCAGGCTTTTGCCTGTTGAATACGGGCTTGACCCGGATTCTGTAAACCGGGGGCTTATGGCCAAGAGTTTATGGCGGAAGTTCGCGAAGATTATGGTATTATCCGCCGACGCGACATTGTCGTGGCGTTCAAAGCACGACAGGTGCGCAGGTCAAGATAATTCATCAGCGGACAATGAATGAGTAAAAATATACGTTCGATCACATGATCGAGACGGAGATTTTGCCAGAATAGCCTTTCGGTTATTATACTTTTGATGCGCGGGTCAGGCAAATTCCTTGGTGGTCAGAAATTCTTTGGTGGTCAGACCGGCACCGGCGAGTGTACAGGCGTTGCGCGCAACCGTATCACCGGTCTGGCGACGATAAGGTGCAACACGACAGTCAGTCGTCGTCGGACCCCGCGACAATCACCAGATCGCCCCGCGACACGGCTTTACGCAACGCCACGGCGGTCTGGTTTTCAACGCTGTAATAACAGTCCAGCGCGGTTTGCAGGTTTTCGAATTCCACAATCACTGTCCGGCTTTTTACGGCGCCTTCCAGCACATGCTGATCGCCACCGCGCACGATATAGCGCCCGCCGTAGCGGGCGAAAGCATCATCATTGATGTCGTTGTAAAGCTGATAGCGCACAGGATCGTCGATATTAATATGGGCGATCCAATACCCTTTCGCGGGCCGTGCCTTGGCCCTGCTGACGCTTGCTGTCTGGGGACCGGTCACAAATTGCCGTATATCGTTCATCCGGAGTACACCTGTCTGATGGATCTGGGCAAGACGCACACCGATCCGCGTTCCAACATGATACTACGCAGCGGAATGTGCCCGGTTCCGCACAGCGCCAGATTTGCGCGCATCGATTGAATATGTCAATGTATGTTCAATCAATGGATGTGTGGCGGATGTTATCGACGGTGCACACGCAGCAGTCGTGGTCAGTGGCAGAACTGGCATCTCCAATTGCATGATGGTCGCGCATGGCCCGCCTTACACCAACCGCGCGCCCTCTACTGCCGCCCGCACGAAATCCGCAAACAGCGGATGCGGGGCGAAGGGTTTGCTTTTCAATTCCGGGTGGAATTGCACGCCGATGAACCAGGGGTGGTCCTTCACCTCCACGATCTCGGGCAATTTTCCATCCGGCGACATCCCTGAAAAGATCAACCCGCACGACTCCAGCTTGCTGCGGTACTTCACATCCACCTCATACCGATGGCGGTGGCGTTCTTCGATCACCGTGGTGCCATAGACGCCGGCCACCTTTGAGCCGACGGTCAGGTTGGCGGTGTAGGCGCCCAGTCGCATGGTGCCGCCCTTGTCGTCACCGACCTTGCGCGCGACGACGTGGTTGCCCTGCACCCATTCCTTCAGGTGATAGACGACGGGGGTAAAGCGTTTTTCGCCCGCCTCGTGATCGAATTCCTCGGACCCTGCATTGGACAGACCTGCGAGGTTGCGGGCGGCCTCGATCACCGCCATCTGCATGCCAAGGCAGATGCCAAGGTAGGGGATGTGTTTCTCGCGCGCGTAGCGGGCGGCCTTGATCTTGCCTTCGGTGCCGCGTTCGCCAAAACCACCGGGCACCAGAATGGCGTTGAAGCCTTCCAGATAGGGGGCCGGGTCTTCGCGTTCAAAGATTTCGGCGTCGATCCATTCGGCCTTGACGCGGGTGCGGTTGGCCATGCCGCCATGGGTCAGCGCCTCGGCAATCGACTTGTAGGCGTCTTCCAGCTGGGTGTATTTGCCGACGATCGCCACCCGCACCTCACCTTCGGCATGGGTCAGGCGGTCCATCACGTCGGTCCAGCGTGACAGGTTCGGCTTGGGCGCGGGTGAGATGCCGAAAGCGTCCAGCACGGCCTGATCGAGACCCGCGCGGTGATAGGCGAGCGGAGCCTCATAAATGGTCTTCAGGTCATAGGCGGCAATCACGCTATCTTTGCGGACGTTGCAGAACAGCGCGATTTTCTCGCGTTCCTTGTCCGGGATCGGGTGTTCGGACCGCAGCAGCAGCACATCCGGCGCGATGCCGATCGAGCGGAGCTCTTTGACGCTGTGTTGCGTCGGTTTGGTTTTCAACTCACCCGAGGCGGTGACGTAAGGCAGCAGGGTCAGGTGAACGAAAATGCACTGGCCGCGCGGCTTGTCCTGGGAAAACTGGCGGATCGCCTCAAAAAACGGCAGGCCTTCGATATCGCCCACCGTGCCGCCGATTTCGCAAAGCATGAAGTCAACTTCGTCTTCGCCGATGCGCAGGAAATCTTTGATTTCATTGGTGACATGCGGGATCACCTGAATGGTCTTGCCAAGGTAATCGCCACGGCGCTCCTTTTCCAGCACGTTGGAATAGATGCGGCCGGAGGAAACGCTATCCGTCTGGCGGGCCGAAACCCCGGTGAAGCGTTCGTAATGACCAAGGTCAAGGTCGGTTTCGGCGCCATCGTCTGTGACGAACACCTCGCCGTGTTCAAACGGCGACATCGTGCCCGGATCAACGTTGAGGTAGGGGTCAAGTTTGCGCAGGCGGACCGTGTAGCCGCGGGCCTGCAGCAGCGCGCCCAATGCGGCGGAAGCGAGGCCCTTGCCAAGGGATGACACCACGCCACCCGTGATGAAGATATAGCGTGCCATGGAATCCCCCGTAACTTTACTCGCACGATTCGGGTCAAAAGAATCGCGCTATCACGGGATTCGAGATGTATCCCATGATCGTGATTTCTGCAAGGCGACCGCAAGATACAGTCGCCACATCCGGCATTGCCGCAACAGGTGGGGATCAGTTTTCCGGCAGGGGCGCGTCGGCGGGTGCGTCCTTGGGGGCAGGTGGCAGCAGGTTTTCGCCCAAGGGGCTGTCGGCCGGTGCGTCTGCCGCAGGGGCGTCGCCCCCGAACTGGTCAGTGACCGACCCGCCGGCGCTGCCAGCGGCAGCAAGAATCGTCAGGGTGATCGAGGTGCACAGGAAGGCGACAGCAAAGATCCATGTCAGTCTGGTCAGGGCGGTGGCCGCACCGCGCCCGGTCATGACGCCACCGCCGCCGCCGCCCATACCCAGACCGCCACCCTCGGACCGCTGCAACAGCACGACGCCGATCAGCAACAGAGCGAGGATCAGGTGAATGGTCAGGACAACGTTTTCCATGGGGCACTTCCGGTCAAATGATGCGCCTGTCTAGGGGGATCAGGGCAGCGCCGCAAGTCAAACGTGGGCGCGCGCCCACGTGATGCCGTCGCTTTTGTGATTTTGCGGTTTCCCCCCGCCCTGCACCCCGCTATACCCACGCGGGTTTGAACGCTTGGGGAGTCTGCTATGGCCAATGTCGTCGTTGTGGGGGCCCAGTGGGGCGATGAGGGCAAGGGCAAGATCGTGGACTGGCTGTCCGAACGCGCCGATGTCATCGCGCGGTTTCAGGGTGGGCACAATGCGGGCCATACGCTGGTCATCGATGGCAAGGTGTACAAGCTGAGCCTGCTGCCGTCGGGCATCGTGCGCGGTGGCAAGCTGAGCGTGATTGGCAACGGCGTGGTGCTGGACCCCTGGCATCTGGTGGCCGAGATTGCAAAGCTGCGCGGGCAGGGGGTCGAGATTTCGCCCGACAACCTGATGATTGCCGAAAATGCACCGCTGATCCTGCCAGTGCACGGCGAACTGGACCGGGCGCGGGAAAATCAGAACGCGGTGGCCAAGATCGGCACCACCGGGCGGGGCATCGGGCCGGCCTATGAAGACAAGGTGGGCAGGCGGGCGATCCGGGTGGCCGACCTTGCTGATC
>JAYSSN010000120.1:0-4450 GCA_043720555.1 Rhodobacterales bacterium
GATATTGCCCTCGTCCAGTTCCGCATCGCCGATCAGGGCCACCATCCGGCCCTTGGGTGCGTCCCAGCCATGGCCGTGCAGATAATCCTGCACCAGTGAGGCAAAGATCGGCAGGGCTGCACCCAGACCCACCGAACCGGTCGAGAAATCCACATCGTCAATGTCCTTGGTGCGCGACGGATAACTTTGCGCGCCTCCATACCCCCGGAAATTCGCCAGCTTTTCGCGTGTCTGGTTGCCCATGAGATACTGAATCGCATGGAAAACCGGGCTCGCATGCGGCTTCACCGCAACCCGGTCTTCGGGCCGCAGCACATGGAAATATAGCGCTGTCAGGATCGATACCATCGAGGCCGAACTTGCCTGATGCCCGCCGACCTTGACGTCACCGTCGCCCTTGTCGCGCAGGTGGTTGGCGTTGTGGATCGTCCAGCACGCCAGCCACAGCAGGCGGTGTTCCAGCGCTTTCAGGTGGTCAAGATCGGTCATGGGATGCTCCGGCATGTCGCGGGATCGTAGCGCAAGCGCATTGCGGAATGTATGCGTTTCATGCCAAGTTTATGGAAAATTACACTGATTTGTCTCTTATAATTGGATTATCATGGTGGAAAACACTCTGGATGCGGTGGATCGGAAAATCTTGCGCGCGCTCATGGCCGACGGGCGGATCGGCATCAACGATCTGGCCAGTGTCGTGGGCCTGTCGCCAAGCCCGGTCTCGCGTCGCCTCGCGCGGCTGGAACAGGTGGGGATTGTCAAAGGCTACACCGCGCTGATCGACGAGGCGGCGCTGGGGTTCGGGATCACGGTGTTTGTTTCGGTCAAGCTGGAGCGTCAGGTGGATGACGCGATTGCCCGGTTCGAGGCTGCGGTCGCGCGCCTGCCCGAAGTGGTGGATTGCTGGCTGATGACGGGCAACCGCGACTACCTGCTGCGCGTGGTAACGTCGGGCCTGCCAGAGTTCGAACGGTTTCTGACCACCAGCCTGACGCGGATCGACTGTGTTGCCGGCATCGAAAGCTCGATCCCGCTGCGGCGGGTCAAGGGCGATGTGGCGCGCACGGAATAGCACGCCGCATGCCGTGGGGCGGAACTTCGACCAAGGGCTGACGGCATGCGGTGAAAGTTGTCATATCATACTGATAGTCAGGTGAAAAACGTGGAAATTTCCAGCCGGCATTTCCCGCCACATTCACCCCCGGCCCTTCCAAGGCACCAGCCAGCGTTCCGCCATCCGCATCACGATGTCGATGCTGTAGCCGATCACGCCGATCAGGATGATCCCCATGACCACGATATCGGTCAGTTGGAATTTCGAGGCCGCGATGATCATCATGCCCGCGCCCTTTTCCGCCGCCACAAGTTCGGCGGCGACGACGGTACCCCAACACACACCCATGGCGACCCGCGCGCCGGTAAAGATGTCGGGCAACGAGTTGGGGATGATGACATGACGCAGGATCTGCCACTTTGACGCCCCCAGCGAATAGGCCGCGTGGATTTTCGACAGCCGCACGCCCGACACTCCGGACCGCGCCGCAATCACCATGATCCACAGCGCCGCAAGAAACAGCAGCACGATCTTGCCGCTTTCCCAGATGCCGAACCAGATGATGACAAGCGGAATAAGGGCCAGCGGCGGGACCGGGCGCATGAATTCGACAATCGGGTCGAACCAGCCACGAAACCAGCCGGACAGGCCCATCGCATAGCCCAGCGGGATCCCGACGACGGACCCAAGCGCAAACCCCGCCAGCACCCGCATCAGCGACGATCCGAGATGTTCCCACAGCGAGGTGTTCTGATAGCCCTTGGTCGCAATCTCGGCCAGCCGCGCCGCGACGGACTCGGGCGATGGCAGCCAGATCGGCTCCATCTGCCAACCCTTGGCCGGTTCGATGTTCAGCGAGCCTTTGGAGGTCAGCACAATGCGGGCATTGTCGATGAACAAGGGCACATCCGGCGTGATCGGCAGGCCGTTGATGGCGGTCACCCTGGCACCTTCACCATCGTTCCCGGCAGGTTTTACCAGCACCGACCGCCACGCGGCGACGGTGGCGGAATCATTCTGGGCAAAGCCGTCGCTGGCGGTGACTGCGGGGGCTTCGACCGTTGCCCCGAACGCATGCACCAGCACGCGAACGGTCGCATCATCGCTGCCGCTGGCGTTGGTGGCGGTGTAGGTAAAGGTCAGATCGCCCCGAAACGGCCCCGGCACATGCAACGGCGTCAGGCGTGACCCGGTGAAGGCACCCCAGATCAGGAAAATCGCAAGGATCGACAGGATGCTGGCCGCACGGTCGGGGCGCACAGCACTTTCATCGCCGAAGGTCACGGTTTTCAGCGCGGTAAAGTCAGATCGCTGACGGCGCAGGGCGCGGGTGACAACCCACGTGGCAACAAAAATGGCGACGTACAGCGCGACAAGCGTCATGCGGCACCTTCCTTGCGGCCCATGATTTCTTCTTCCATGCCCCAGATCATTGTCAGGATTTCCTCGCGCGTGTCGGCAAAGCCGTCGCTGCGTTTCACCGCCCGCAGATCGGCCCCGACGCCACGTTCGGCAAAGGGCAGGCGGTATTCCTTGAAGATGCGACCGGGGCGCGGCGCCATCACGACAAGCCGTTCGCCCAGCAGCAGTGCTTCTTCAACCGAATGGGTGATCAGGATCACGGTCTTGCCGGTTTCCTTCCACAGCTTCAGCACCAGCCCTTGCATCTTTTCCCGCGTCAACGCGTCCAGCGCGCCCAGAGGTTCGTCCATCAGGATGACATCGGGGTCATTGGCAAGGCAGCGGGCAAGTGCGACACGCTGCTGCATCCCGCCCGAAAGTTCGTACACCGCCTTGTCGCCGAAATCCTGCAAGCCCACGGTTTCCAGCAGGTGGTCGGTGATCTTGTCGCGTTCGGCCAGCGCCATGCCCTTCATGCGCGGACCGAAGTCGATGTTGCGGCGCACGCTCATCCATTCAAACAGCGCGCCTTGCTGGAACACCATGCCGCGTTCCGGGGCGGGGGCCGTCACCGCGTGGCCATTCAGGCTGACCTTGCCGGATGTGGGGGCAAGAAAGCCCGCGAGAATATTCAGAAGCGTGGTCTTTCCACAGCCGGACGGGCCGAGAACCGACAGCAGCTCGCCCTTTTCGACCGTCAGGCTGATGTCCTGCAATGCCTGAACGGATTGACCGTTCGGCAAGTCGAAACGCATCGAAAGCGTGTCGATGATAAGACCGTTCATATGGGATATCCAATCGGGAAAGGGCGGCCCCGCAAGGCCGCCCCGATGGTGTTACATGCCACCCGCAGCGGCCAGCGGCCCGGTGTTCACCTGGGCTGCATATTCCGGCAATGCGGCGGGGATCGAACCTGCGGTCACGAACACTTCGGCCACGCCCTTCATGAACTCCTGCGCGCCACCGCCCAGCCATTTCGCACCCAGCTGGTCTTCGACTGACGGGAAGATGAAGGTGGCCATGGTTTCCGCCGTGGCCGCTTCGTCCATACCGGAATCCGCCGCGATGACGGGCAGCATTTCGGCTTGTGCGGTGCCTTCGTTCCAGGCGGCGTTGGCGTCAGCCGTCACTTTCAGGAACTTTGCGACAAGATCGGGGTTTTCAGCGACGAACGAGGCCGACGCCGACGTGACGTCGAACACCAGAATCCCAAGCTCTTCCTTTTCGGCCCCGGTCAACAGCACGTTGCCCGCCTCTTTCATGCGGCGCAGCGCGCCACCCCAGCCGCAGGCCATGTCAACGGACCCCTGGGCAATCGCGGCCGCGCCATCCGGCGGGGCCATGTCGACGATTTCAAGGCTCGCAAGGTCGACACCGAAATGGTCCATCTGGCGCAGAAACCCATAGTGGGCAGCGGTGCCGATTGGCACGGCGACCTTTTTGCCCGCCAGCTCCGCGGCATTGTCCTTGCTGATTTCCAGATCGGTGCGCACGACGCAGTTGTCATTGTCGGCATAGCTGACGGCGACGTCGATGGTTTGCAGGTCCTGGCCCGCGGACGTGGCGACGACGAACGGTGGCACGCCCTGGCTGACGGAAATCTGCACATCACCCGAGGCCATGGCCGCACTCATCGCGGTGCCGGTGTCGAACGACCGCCAGTTCACCTTGACGCCCAAAGCCTCATCATACGTGCCATTCACCTTGGCGAACTGGAACGGCATGGGCCATTCCAGAAAGTAGCCCACGGTGAGTTCTTCTTGCGCAAGGGCAGGGGTGCCTGCCAGCAGGGCAAGGCTTGCCACGGCGCTGCGCAGCAGATTGCGGGGTGTCATGGTGGTCATCCTCCGGTGTTGGGCCGCGCGGTTTGGCCCCGCGTCGGCTGGCGTGAAGTGGTCTGCGCAGGCAATGGTGCAAACCGACAGCAATGCACTGTGGCGCAGCCCCTGCGATGACGCCAGTCTTTTCCTGTGCGGCCCGCAGCACCAAACGATTCCG
>JAYSSN010000121.1:0-1837 GCA_043720555.1 Rhodobacterales bacterium
CCTGCGATTGCCCGTATCTGCCGTGATCTTGACGAAGCAACTCGGCTTTTGCCAGGGCTGCGGACGGCTCTTGCCCGGTGCCTCGATACCGGGTCCGAATTTTCGACCGAGGATCGTCATTTGTTGACATTGTTTGCAGGGCATGTGCGGCGTCACCTTGCCGCAGAAAACGCAATCCTGTTGCCGATTGCCCGCGCCCGCCTGACACGGCGCGATCTGGAAACGCTGTCGAGACAGATGCGGACGCGCCGAGGCTTGCCAACTGTTGCGGAGACACCGAATGCTGACTGATCTTCTGGCACGAACTCGGGATTGGTCGGCAAGCCGCCAAGCGCAGGAACCCGACTACTTCACGCGCCTCGCAGCCCAGCAGGCACCGGAGTATTTCTGGATCGGCTGCTCGGACAGTCGTGTTCCGGCAAACGTGGTCGCGGTCCTTGATCCGGGTGAGGTCTTCGTCCATCGCAATGTCGCCAATATCGTTCACGCGTCTGACATGAACCTCTTGTCGGCGCTGGAATTCGCGGTCGAGGCCCTGAAAGTGCGCGACATCATTGTTTGCGGTCATTATGGCTGCGGTGGCGTCAAAGCTGCCACCGTGGATCTGCCACAAAGCCTTGCCGATCACTGGCTGGAGCCGATCCGGCGGCTGGCACGCAGCTACGCCGTCGATTTGGCGCAACAACCGGATATCGAAGCACGGCGCGACCGTCTGGCTGAACTGAACGTGGTAGAGGGTATTCGGCGCGTCTGCGAAACGCCCATCCTGCAAAGGGCTTGGCAACGCAGTGCGAACATTCGCGTGCATGGCCTGATTTACGGATTGAAAGACGGTCGTTTGCACGACCTCGATTGCAGCATTGGCCCCGGCCATTTCCAGAAGGAGCTAGCAGAATGACGATTTTGCAATCTATTGCACCGCACGGCTGTGGCTGTGACGGCCGTGATACCCTCAAGACGTTGATCAGCATCGACGATGCGCTCGCCCTGATTTTTGCTCATACGACCCGCGTTGAGGATACGGAAGACCTTACACTTGGCCTTGCCTTGGGCCGAATACTCGCAAGTCCAGTCAACGCCTTGTGCATGAGCCCGCCTTTCGACAACGCGGCGATGGACGGTTACGCTGTCGTGACAGCGGAACTGGTCGGTGATGGACCGTGGACGCTGGATGTTGTTGCTCGGGTTCAGGCGGGACAACCTGCCAATCGACCACTTTGCGGCCTGCAGTCCACCCGGGTTTTTACCGGTGCGCCAATCCCCGCGGGGTCGGATGCCGTCGTGATGCAGGAAGACGTCCAGCGAAGCGGTGCGACCATCCGAATTGCGCGCCGTCCCGAACCGGGGCTGAACATCCGCTTTGCGGGCAGTGAAATGGCGGTAGGGGCCACGGTTCTAAGGCAGGGGCAGCGTCTGGGACCCCGCGAAATCGCCGCCTGCGCCGCAGCGGGTGCCGGGTCCGTCCGGGTGCGCAAACGATTGCGCGTCGCCCTCCTGGTAACCGGGGATGAAGTGCGTCAGGCAGGCGCAGACCGGGCGGCAGCGCAGATCTGGGATGTGAACACGCCCATGCTGACCGCCGCGCTGACGCGACCCGGCATTGATCTGGTTGCCGTTGAACATGGTCTTGACAGTCTGGACGGCCTGTTTCTGCAAATTGCCGAGTTGGCTGACATTGCAGACCTGTTGATCACCACCGGCGGAATTTCGGCCGGCGAGGAAGACCACGTGAAGCCGGCTCTTCAGAACATGGGGGCAGAGGTCGTCTTCAGCGGCGTTGCGATCAAGCCCGGTAAACCGGTATCATTCGGTCATGTCCGGGGGGCCGCGTGGCTGG
>JAYSSN010000122.1:0-12013 GCA_043720555.1 Rhodobacterales bacterium
TTCGTCGCTGCAATCAGGGCGGCGCTGTTGTTTCAGTCTCCGCCGCTTCTTCAACCGGGTCGCCCCGCGCGTCGGCCAGAATCACATCCACAACATCCATGTAAACCTTCACCTCCGGCGGAATTGGCGCGGCGGCAACCGCCGTTGTGCCCGCCGTCACTGGTGTGCCCATCTTGCGATCTGCCCAGGCCTTCAGATCCGCGATGGTGTAGTTTGTCAGGAACGGGTTTGCCCCCACCACGCCCGACCCCATGACCGCCAGCACCATCTGACCATCCTGCGCCGACAGCGCCATATCCGCCCCCGCAGGTCCCAGGAAATGCGCCAGATACAGGCGCCCCGCCGTGATCTGATGCCCCTTGCCGCGCAAAAAGCTTTCATTCTCGCGCGCCAGATTCTGCACCATCTCGCGTGAAAGGGTGGGGTCCATGCGCAAATCCAGCAACTCTTGTCGTGCCATGTTGGCGGCAAGGTCGGGGCGATAGTCCCGCATCATCCGCAGCCATGTGCTTTCGATGAACTGGCCCAGCCCGGTCGCCGATGACAGCGGGTTTTTCGCTGACGCGTTGCCGCCGCTTTCCACCTGAATGATGACATCGGTCAGCGTCTCCACCGCGTCCGACGCGGCCAGCGTCCCGCCGCCCCCGTCCGCCGTTCCCCCCCGCGCCTCGATCCCAAACGGGTCCACAGCCGCGCCTGCGATATGGATCTCAAAATGCAGGTGTGGCCCGGTGGATCGCCCGGTGGTCCCGACATAGCCAATCAGATCGCCTGCCGCGACCGTGCCGCCGGTTTTGATGCCCGGCGCAATCGCATCCATGTGCGCATAGCGGCTTTGCATGCCCCCGGGATGGTCGATGTAGACGACATTGCCATAGCCTGACGCATCGCCCGCATAGCCGATGCTGCCCGCGCCTGCCGCCACAATCGGCGTGCCGGTGGGGGCGGCCCAATCCACGCCCGCATGCAGCTTTGGCACCTTGAGGATCGGGTGAAAGCGCGGCCCGAACTTTGATGTCAGCGTGCCCTGCACCGGGGTCAGGAACCCGCCGCCCAGCATTCCGGCCGGTGCTGCCCCGCCCCCCGGCCGGAAACAGGTATAAGCCCCCGTCTCGGCCACGTTGGCGGTGACATAGCACACCTTGTTGCCCGACGGCCCCTCGATCCCGGCATACAGAATTTGCGCAGGCCCGCCGCCTGAATCTGCAGGATCGGGCGCATACAACAGCGTCATGCGGTCGCCTTCCGCCGCAATCGCCTCCATGTCATGCGCCTTGGACATCAGCACGATCGCCTCGCCCACGAGGTTGGTGGGCACTCCGTTGCGGATGGCCGCGCTGTAAAACCCGTCCAGCAGACGGAAATCCTGAATCGCCAGCGGCTCTGCCCCGCCCTGGGCCGACGCGAGCTTTGGCAGATCGTCGTCAATCCAGGCATCCGCGCCTTGCACGTACTGCCCCGGCGCCAGCCGCGACAGGCTGCCGATATAGCCCTCCATGCCGTACAGCGACAGGTTCAGCACCTCGGGGGCGTCCGGTGCCGGGTGATATCGGATGGCGATGATGCTACCCGGAGCCATCGCCGTCAGTGCCGGCAAAAGCGGCTCTGCGCTGGCCAAAAAGGCCGCCGCAGCTGCCGGAGTAAAGTCATTCGATGTCAGCACATCCGCCACAGATCGCGTGCCCTCGATGCGCAGCACGATGTCCTTGAACATCGCCACGCGGTCCGCTTCGGGTTTCACATAGGCGATACTCGTCGTGTTCTGGATCGCAGTTTCGGTATAGCTGACCGTGACGCCTTCACTCCCCAGCGATTCTCCCCAACTGGCGTCGCCGTCGTTGACCACAACCTCCTCACCAGGTGCCACTTCGCCCGCTTCCGGCACGGCCGGGTCGGTCGGGGGCAACGCTTCGGGCTGAAACGTCAGACTCTGCGTCGCCTGAAAGAAGGCAAAGTCCTCGCGGCTGGAGGGCAGCGCGGTCATCAGCGCCCGTTCCTTGACCACCATCTCATCCTCGACCAGCACGAAGCGCCCCGGCAGCACCGGACCAAAGCGCACGGCGTCCAGCGTCGGCGGCCCCGCCACTTCGATCGCCCGTGCCGTTCCCGCCGTCTCAAACCGCAGGATCATCGGATCGCCGGCAATGTCGACGAACGGTGTTTCGACCCTGATCGCCTGCCCGCCCTGGCCGCCCGCATCGAACTGCACTGCCTGATCGCCCTGGGCTGCGATCTCGGTCACATCATCCGGCCCGCCAGTGAACATGCTGCGCGCCAGCCAGGCCAGCGCACCGATGCACAGCACCGTCGCCGCGCCGATGGCAATGCGCCGCCGCAGCCGGGCGGCACGGCGCTTGGCTGACCGCTCTTGCGTGCGCTTGAAGTGCGGGTCGATGTCCATCCCGCTGCTGCCCTACCGGAACGCGCCGGTCCCATTGGTCTGGCGGATACGACGACCGCCTGTGTCCGCCGGGGCAGGTGCGGGTGCGGGCGCAGGTGCGGCTTGCGCGGGGGCGGCCTGCTGACGGGTCGTTGCGCGCTGTGTCGTCTGGGCCGCAGGCGCAGGCGCCGGGGCCACGACATCGGGGCAGGCCACGTCATCGCGCTGCAACAGCTGGCGGAACACCTCGGCCGTCGGTTCCTGCGTCGTCGCAGCCACCTGCAGCGTATCGAAATAAAGCTGCAAGGCCCGCCGCGATCCGTTGCCCCAGGACCCGTCAATGCCGCGGGTATAACAGTTCATCCGGGCAAGTTCGGTCTGCACCGCGATGGCCAGCTGCTCGGGTGGCGGGTCATAGGCGCCCGCCAGGATCAGCCGGTCGTATTCGGCCGCATCCGCCGCCTTCAGCGCCTGCCGCGCGGCAAAGTCGGTATAGTCCAGCAACTGGTCCGGCGCGGGTGCCGCCAGCGAGGCCAGGGTCGCCGTCGCGCCCAGCACCACCGAAGGCTGCGGCAGGCCACCCGCACCCGGCACCGGCCGGGGATTTGCCGGGGCAACCGGGGCAGCGGCCAGGATGACCAGCGCCTCACCCTGCACCTCGGCCCCGGTCAGGATTGGTGAAATCACCGCCGTGATGGGCGAGATCACACTCCCCGTCTGCACGACCACAGGCTGTACCGGCGATGTCACCACCACCTGCCCGGTCACCCGCGCCGTCAGCCCCCCCGGCTGCGGCCGCCCGATATCAACCCGGATCCCCGCTGACGCCCACAAGGTCAGCATCCGCTCGCGGTCCTCGGGTGACAGCCGCTCCAGCATCGCATAATCCGCCGCCGTCAGCTGCGTGTCACTGCTGGCGGCGCGGAACACGAAAGGCTGCGCCAACGTGGATCGCACCCACAGCCCCGGCACCGGCGCGCCTTCGGCAATCACGGTCGCCGGAAACTGCTCGGTCAGCGGCACGCCGGGTGCCAGCAGCCGTTCCAGCATCACCGTCGCCAGGCCCGGCGCATCCGGCGGGCAGTCGGTGGCGGGCGCCGTCGGCATGGCCACGAACAGATCCAGCGCGTCATCGGGCGTGGGCAATGGCACCGCGCCCGCCCGGCAGGTATCCAGAAACACCAGCGTCTGGTCGCGGCCCGTGGCCTGCAATGCGGCCACCGTCGCATCCAGCGGCACCCGGTCGGGCCCGGTCAGCAGCAGCGTCTCGTCGCCCTCAACCACAGCGACACCGCTGAAGAAAAACAGCGCCGCCGCATCCGCGGGCAAGGCCGCAATCGCCGCCGTCAGCTGCCCGGCACCGGGGTTTTCCAACCGCGTCACCGCGAAATCCATGCCAAACAACGACTCCGACAAGGCCAAGGCATCGTTGCGCATGGCGTCGGTCGGGGCGGCGCCTGATTCGGACGACACAATAATCGCTGCGCGGTTGTCCGCCGCAACAGGGGCTGCATAGGCGACAAACAGCGCAAGCAGTGCTTTGCGTGCCACAATCATCCCGGGGCCCCCTGCGGCGTCAGGAACAACGTCCAGCGTTCGGTGCGCTGGGTGTCCACTTCCACATATGGCACGTCGATAAAGCCACGCACAGCACAGTCTTTCTCACCCTGAATGACAAATCGCCTGGGTCCGACACACATGCGCGTCCCGCCGTTCAGGATCGCATTGCCAAACACATCCTGAGCGAAAACATACACATATCGCGCTTCCAGCTTTTCGCGTATGACATTGGCGCATTGGTTCGGCCCGACCGTCCACCAACCCCGCGTCACGAATTCGTCGCGCTCGAACTGGCCGATGGCCACGTTCACCACATCGAACGACTGGTTGCACACCGCAAATTCCGCGGCCGCAGGCGAGGCGGTCAGAACCAGCAAACCAATGATGCACCGTGACAGCCCCATTTTCGTCAGAATCACCAGCCATAGTCCGAGATTGCGACAATCTGCTCTCTCCGATATCATGGAGTGGTATTTTATGGACACAAGGGCTTTCTATATGACACGCGCTTCGCGTCTCTCGGCCAGTGCTGCTGCTCTGGCTCTCCTGTCTTTCTCGGCTCCTGCCTTCGCCTTTCATACGGACGATGTGCACGTTGTGCCGTTCGGTCCTGTCGCAGCACAGGTCGGCGGTATTGACGGCGGTAACGGCGGCGGCAAGGACGATGACGGCGGTGACACGGTTCGTGACTCGTCTGATTCCAGCACGACTTTGACCAGCGATTTCTTCCTGCCCCGGCCAATGGTGCAGGTTTTGCCGCAGCCGAGGCTGCCGGAACCCGCCCCCGTCGGTCGCCGCAAAATCCGGGCAACCTGGGCTGTGGGTGTTTTCCGATAATCACGGCTTTCGGTAAAGTCCGCAGATCCCACCTTGACAGGTGGCCATGAATACCGACCATTCCAATGATTGAACGCACGGGGGGCCATTCGCCTGCCGCGCCCAAGTCATGGGGACCAACATGTCATTTCGCCTGCCTGCCCTGATTGCACTTTCACTCGCCGCATTGCCCGCTTTCGCCCAGGATGCGACCCCCGCCCTCGCGCTGGAACTGAACGGGGCTGCCGACACACCCGAAGGCGCCTGCCGGCTGACCTATGTCGCCAACAACGGCCTGACCGTGCCGTTGGAGATGACCAGCTTTCAGATGGCAGTTTTCGACGGCACCGGCGCTGTCACACGCCTGATCGTGCTCGATTTCGGCGCGCTGCCGGTGGGCAAGACCAAGGTCGTGCAATTCGACATTCCGGGCCAGACCTGCGCCCAGATCTCGCGCATTGTGGTCAACGATGTCGCCCAGTGTACGACCACCGGCGGTGCCGCTGTCGACGGCTGCCTGACATCGCTTGCCACCGCATCGCGCGGCACGATCCAGTTCGGGCTGTGACACCATGAACATGCCCGATCTGTCTGCCCTCGGCACCACGACGCTTGTGGTGTTTGCCGCGTTGGCTGTTTTGTCGGTCCTTGCCGCGACCGTATTTTTCTTCAAATCCTTCCAGTTCATCCGCATGGGCGTCGGCCGCCACGGTGCTGCGGAAAAGGTGCTGGATGACTGGCTGGGTGGCCGCGCCGATGCCGCCCTTGCGGGCGCATCCCAACGCAAAACCGTGCTGACGCGCATCCTGCAGGCGGTGATGATCTGCCTGCGCGCCCGCCCCAACGACCCGGCCTATGCCGAAGAGCTGGGCCGTCAGGTCGCCCTCACCGAACTGACCGCGATGACACGCCGCATGCGCGTGCTGGAAACCGTGGTGCAGGCCGCGCCCATGCTGGGGCTTCTGGGCACGGTGATCGGCATGATCGACGCGTTCGGTGCCCTGTCGCAGTCGGCGGGTGGCGTGGCAGACCCGGCGCAGCTCGCAGGCGGCATCTGGACGGCGCTGACCACCACCGCCGCGGGTCTGGCGATCGCGCTTGCCACCTATTTTGCCGCAACATGGCTGGAAGCCAAGATCGAGAATGAACGCCAGACGATCGAGCCGTTGATCTCGGCCGCCATTCATGGCCGGGTCGATGCCCCCGGCAAACGCTAGGCGGGGATTCCGCCATGCCGCTGACTGCTGACCTTCTGACCGAAAAGCGCAATCCGAAACGCTATCGCATTTCGCTGACGCCGCTGGCGGATGCGATGTTCAACCTGCTGATCTTTTTCATGCTGTCGTCGAACATCACGCCTTATTCGTTGTTGCCGCTGAAAGGCACCACATCCCTGCCCGGCACCGGGGCGGGCGATGGCACCGACGCGCCGCAGCCTGCGGGCGCCGAGGCCGCGATCTGGACCGTGACATCGGGCGAGGTGATTGCCGGTGGCCAGGCCTTCAACATGGACCGCATCGGCGATCTGACCGAAAGCCTGACGCTGGCAGGCACCACCAGCATCATGCTTATCGTGCGGCCCGAGGCGCAGGTCCAGGACCTGACCACCGTGCTTGAATCGCTGTCGGCGGGTGGCATCACCCAGGTCCAGCTGGCGGGGAACGGCGCATGAAACGTCTGCCCGCCCGCAGCAAGCACCTCGACGGCGACGTGTCCTATTCCATTGTCAGCATCGTGTTCTTGCTGCTGTTCTTCTTTCTCATCACGGGTCAGATGATGAACCGCGCGGCCCAGGGCATGGCGCTGGCCGAAACCAAAGACCTGCCGCTTGACCGGCTGCCATCCCCCATCCTGATTGTAGGTGATGATGGGCAATGGTCGCTGGATGGCATCCCGGTCGCCCCCGATCTGCTGGCGCTCGCGTTGCAAGATCTGCCGCAACCCGTGATCCTGCATGTACTGATCGGCAAGGAATCCCCGGCGGCAAGCCTGCTGCAAGTCGTCACCCGTCCTGACCTGGCCAACATTGATCTGCGCCTTGTCACCCTGCGCCGGGCCGTAGGGCCATGATCGGGGGGCCGCGCGAGGGCGGGCTTTGGGCGCAGTCGTTCGGGCTGTCGCTGTTTTGCCACGCGGCGGTCATCGGCTATTTCATCGCCCCGATCATCGACATGATCCGCTTTGCGCCATCTGTGCCCGAACCCATGGCCGTGACCCTTTCGGTGATGGAGCTCAGCCCGGAAGCGCTGGACCCCACGACCGACGATCCCGATCCGGTCGAACCCGAAACACCGCCCGAACCCGAGGAAATTGCCGCCATCGAGCCGGAGCCGGAACCCGCGCCGGAACCCGAACCCGAATCCATTGCGCCGGTGGCTGAAATGGCCCCCGAGCCCGTCGCCGCCGTTGATGCCGCCACCCTCAGCCCGATCCGCCCTGAAGGCGAAGGTGCCGCTGGCCTCGCGCCGGTTGGCGCGACGGATGTGCGGCCCGTCGCCCCGGTCGCCAGCGCCGCAATTGACGCACCCGAAGCGATCCGTTCCGTGGTTGCGGCACCAGAACCCGTCGCTGCCGTGCAATCCGTGCCGGAACCCGCACCCGCACCCGTTCCCGCCGCGCAAGACCCTGAGGTGACCCAAGGCCCGCCCGGTGTGGTCGATGAATTCATCCTGCGGATCCGGGGCCAGTTGGCGCTGCCCTGCCTTGTGGCCACCCCCCGGCGCGATCCGGCGGGCGAGGTGTCGCTGGAATTCATGGCGGCGAACGAAGGCGATATCCTGTCCTTCGCGTCCGATCTGCTGGCAAACGTGGCCGCACCGCCGCCTGTGCGCAACATGCTGGTCGATCCGCGTCAGTGCCCCGCACTGAACTTCGTGCGCGAAGGCGCGCGCTACCCGACTTTCCCTCTCGCCATTGCCGTGCAGTCGCCGGACGTCGCCAGCGGCGGGCGGCTGCAAGGCGCGCTGCAAGGTGCCGGCGGCCGCTATGTCACGCTGATCGTGGTGGATGACAACGGCGTCGTGCAGGATCTGGGGCCGTACCTTGCGTTCAGCGGTGATACCGTCACCTTCGATGTGCCGATGTCCCGCTTTGGCCCCGCCCGCGATACCCAGCAACTGCTGCTGGCGCTCGCCACACCCGGCCGCCCTACGGCACTGGATACCCACAACGGCTTTCTCGCCGCCGAATTCTTCGCCGCCCTGCGCCAATCGGTCGACCGCAACGCGCCCATGGCCATGATCCCGTTTGCGCTGCGCTAAGCCAGAGGCACCCGAAGGCCGTAGCACCCCGGCTTGACGCGACGGCGAACCCAGCCCGCTACTGCAATACCATCCCATCCGGCCAGCTGATCGTCGTGGTCAGTGTCACCGCCTTCGTTTCGCCCGCAGCCAGCGGAAAATCCCAGGCGAGAATGCCGCGCTGGCCGTCCACGTTTTCTTCGGTCACGGGCAGATCTGCCGTCCAGCCAATCTGCAGATCCTCCTGCTCCGAATAGGGCGCCAGATCCATCAATCGCACATTCCAGGTTTCGGCTGTCAGGTTCTCCACCTCCAGCACCGCCACCTCTTCGCGCCGGTTGGATGACACGATCAGCCCACGCTCACCTTGGGCCCGCACCGGCATGTCCCGCGTCAGGCGGATACCGTCGATCGCGCCAAAGGCCAGTTCCGCCTCATCCCCTGGCTGCAAGGCCGCCATTTCGGTGGCGCCGATGAACGCGCCATCGCGGTACAGATACGCGGTTCCCGGCAGGAACACCTCATCCCCCGTCTGGATGAATTCCGCCATCAGGAATGCCGTTGCATCGGCCCGTGGTACCGCCCGCGCGGTGATCGTAGGCGTCAACGCGACCTCATCCAGCGCCAGACGCAGATCGGTCACGCCAGATTCCACATCCACCGGCGCCCCATATTCATAAATCACCACATCGCCCAGCATCAGCGCCTGCCCGATGTAATCGCCCGGCGCCACCGGTGCCGCGGCATCGGCGGTCACGATCCCCTGCCGCATCTCCGGCTCTGCCAGTATGTCATGGGCCGCCACGTCCGCCTTCGGAGGCGTCTCAACGATGCTGCGATATTCCGGGTACAGCACAGACGGTGTCGATTGCGCCGTTGGGTTTGCCGTCGAAAGCGTCAGCTTTACCGCCTGCCAATCCTCGTCCGTGGCCTGGCTGACCAGAACGCCGCGCTGCACCGTCAGGCTGTCGTCACCGTCGCGGCTTAGCCGCAT
Organism: Rhodobacterales bacterium; assembly: GCA_043720555.1. Taxonomy (GTDB): domain Bacteria; phylum Pseudomonadota; class Alphaproteobacteria; order Rhodobacterales; family Rhodobacteraceae; genus JAAFHS01. Next base: position 8,990 of record JAYSSN010000122.1, read on the forward strand.
GTCATACACCGGCCGCCAGCTTGCGCTTTGAATGAACTGGGTGATTGTCACGCTCGCCTCGCCCGGCGCCTTGGTCATCACCTTCACGTCCAGCCCGGCATACAGCGTCTGGTCATCGACCAGCGTATCCAGCGCCGCCCGCGCCATCGCCAGATCTTCCTGCAAATCACCCAGCGCCGCCTGTGCTTCCAGCAAATCCCCTTTGGCCGCTCGCGCATCATCGCCCGCTGCCTGCACCTCTTGCCCGATCATCCGGGCGATATCGCGCAGACTGGCCGCGGATGTCGCATCCAGCACCGGCTCTCCCGACAGTCCCTGCAGAAATGCCGCCCGCGCCCCCGCCGCGTTGATCCGCGTCTGGATCGCATCCATCGCGACCAGCGCGGCCCGCTCTGCCGCCTCCAGCCGCGTCACCTCGGCCTGTGCCGCGGCCTGCGCATCGGTCAGAAGCGGCTCTGCCGGGGGCACCAAATCGCCCCGCAGCGCGAAACTTCCCAGTTGCACCCCGTCGCCCGGCGCTATCCGCAGGCTATCCGCATACGTCTCTGCCGGAAGGCCGGTAATCGTCAGGTCATGGCTGCCCGCGGGCGCATCAAACGTGACGACCCGCGTGATCTGCGCACCATAGGGGTACACCGTCACACCGGTGATCCGGCTGGTGGCATCAATCTGGCCGGCAAAGGCGCAGGCCGGAAAGAAAACAGAGGCAAGCAGAATACGGCGCATCGGTGCAATCCTTTTCAGGTTGGGGTCTCGCATCATAGGACGCAGCCGCCCAGCCAATCCTTGGAAAGTCCGCGCCACCCCGGTACGGTCGCATGACAAGCAAAAAAGGCCCGCCATGAAAATCGAACCCTTCGGCGTCGAAATCTGGATGAACGCGTACGAAACCAGCTGTGCGCTGAATCTGGCCGAAACCTGCGTGCATTCACTGACAATCGCCGAGTTGCTGACCCTTGCAGGCCGGAACGACCGTGATCTTGCAGCGCTGTTGCCCATGCAGATGACATATGGCGAAATCGAAGGGTCGATGCGCCTGCGCACTGCGATTGCCACGCTATACGCCACCCAGTCGCCCGCAAATATCGTCATCACGCACGGCACCATCGGGGCCAATGCCCTGGTCCATTCCGCATTGGTGGCGCGCGGCGACCGCGTGGTCAGCATCACTCCCACCTATCAGCAACACTACTCCATCCCCGCCAGCATCGGGGCAGATGTCGTTCAACTGCGCCTGCGGGCCGAAGATGGCTACCTGCCCGATCTTGATCGGCTGCGGACCCTGGCGAAAAATGCCAAACTCATCGCGGTCACCAACCCCAACAACCCCACCGGCGCCCTGATGGGTCGCGACATGCTGCTGCAGATCGCCGAAATCGCCCGGGCTGAAGGCGCGTGGGTGCTGTCGGACGAGGTGTATCGCGGCACCGAACAACAGGGTGATGCCATCACCCCCTCGATGGCCGACCTGTACGAGCGGGGCATCAGCACCGCAGGTATGTCGAAGGCGTTCTCGCTTGCGGGCCTGCGACTCGGATGGGTGTGTGCATCCCGCGAAATCATTGATGCCGTCAATATCCACCGCGATTACAACACCATCAGCGTCGGCATGATCGACGACCACTTCGCCACCATGGCGCTGGAATCGGTGGGCCGCGTGATCGCCCGCAGCCGCAGCATCGTGCGCCGCAATCTGGCGATCCTTGATGAATGGGTCCACGCTACCCCCGGCATGTCTTATGTCAGGCCCGAGGCAGGCACGACCGCCATGCTCGCCTATGGCCGCGAGATGGCGTCCCGCGATCTTTGCCTGAACCTGCTGGCCGATACCGGGGTCATGTTCGTCCCCGGCGATGTGTTCGGCATGGAAGGCCACATCCGCATCGGTTACGCCTGCGACACGGGCATCCTGCGCGAAGGGCTGGCACGGGTGGGCCGGTGGCTCGCCACGCCATGATCCGGGGCCGCCGATCACGAACACGGGCTTCGTCCGGGGCCTAATGGGTCAGGGTGTCGCCCGGACGGCGGCTGCGAAACAGCGGTGCCGCGTTTGCGATGGAATTGTTGCCTGACCGCGCCTCGCGCAGGGTCCGCAGCGCCACGGCGCGGTTTTCACGTGCTTGTGAGAGAATGTTCATGGCGGGCCGTCCTTTCGGGTTGGGGTCCGTACAAAAATCAGATTTGCGGATTGTAGCCAAGCTCACGGCTGAAAAGCGTTGCGATCTCTTCGCGGGTGACCCGATGACGGGGGCAATCGGGACTTGCGGCGCTGAACACGGCAAGACTATCCGGGGTCGCCCGGAAGGCACGCACGGCTCCAAGGAACGATGTCACAGAAGGGCTTTTCGATGTCGTCAGCATGGTCAATCTCCTTGTGAGCCCCCACCCACACATCTTTTTAAACGGGCTCTATCGTGGGTAAGTTTCGCCAATGGTGGAAAATTCTGGAAATAATCTTGTCGCTGATAAGTGCAGGCTGCCCGGCTCTGTTGCATAAATCAGCCTGAGGTCGAGTTTTCCCTTCCGCTGGACAGAGTCATCCCATGCGTTGAGTTTGCGGTATCCCAAGGGCCGTGAATCGGTTCAGGATCGCCGCTCTGATCTGCACCTCCGCCACCTGCCGGTCGAAGTCGCGCGCCATAACGCGTTCCCCGAGCAGCTTGAAGCATCGCATTCTGGTTTCGACCAGGCTTCGTCGGTGGTAGCCGCTCCATCGCCGCCAGACCGTGCGGCCGAGGCGACGGGTGGCGCGGGATTTCGTTCCGGGCCTGTGCGCCAGACGTGGTTTCCAGCCATGGCCGGGCGTTCTAGCGCGCAAGGATGACGGCGCAGGCGCTGCGCGCCGCCCCTTTCGTGCATGTAAACATGCACTGCCGGGCAATGGAAGGCGGCGTGGCAGGCGCGGGTGTCACAGGCTCCCTCGGCGCTGACCTTGTCGATGGGCAGGTCGGTGGGCATCTGGTCCAGCAGTTCAGGGAGCATCGGCGCATCTTGGCGGCTAGACGAAAAACGCAAAACCGTTCG
>JAYSSN010000123.1:0-1831 GCA_043720555.1 Rhodobacterales bacterium
GAACGGCTGGCCAAGCTCTGCGGTGGCACCGCAACCATCCTTGCGGGCGGTGTCACCCCAGTAGAACAGAAACGCACGATCCAGTTGATCGAGGACAGCCTGAACGCTGTGCGTGCGGCGGCGGAAGAAGGCGTTCTGGTTGGCGGTGGCGTGGCCTTGGCCCGTGTCGCCCCATCGCTGGCCGACCTCGCGAAAACCGTGCAAGGCGATATCCGCAAAGGCGTGGAACTGGTGCAGTCGGTGCTGACCGTGCCACTGGCACGGATTGCGTTCAACGCCGGCGCAGAACCCAATGATGTGGTGGGCAAGGTCTGCGCGCTGCACGGCGACCATGGCTACAACGCGGCGACTGGCGTGTTCGAAGACCTGATGCGCGCAGGCGTGATTGATCCGGTGCGCGTCACCTGTTCGGCGCTGATGAATGCGGGGTCGGTGGCGACGCTGATCCTGACCACTGAAACCCTGATCGCCGATCTGGCCGAAGATGAAGATCCGACTGCGGCGCGCGCGCTGGGTGGCGGAGCCGAAAATCTGGGTCGTAAGTAACTGGAATAACTTTGGAAATTAAGAAAGGGCTGGACAGATGAAAGCCGCAAGACTTTACGAATACGACCCCGCGATGAACGTGCAGTTGAAGATCGAAAACGTCAAGTCCCCCACCATCATGGGGCCTAATGATGTAATCGTCAAAGTCGGGGCGGCGGGACTCTGCCGCACCGATCTGCACATCATCGAAGGCGTGTGGAAGGACATCATGGATACGGGTGGCAATTTGCTGCCCTATATCATGGGCCATGAAAACGCGGGCTGGGTCGAGGACGTCGGGTCCAATGTCACGAGCGTGAAACACGGCGACACCGTGATCTGCCACCCACACCGCACCTGCGGTATCTGCCTGTCCTGCCGCTATGGCGATGACATGCACTGCGAACATTCCGCTTTTCCGGGGCTGGGGCTGGACGGCGGCTTTGCCGAATATTTCCTGACCTCGGAACGCAGCCTGATCAAGCTGAACCCCAACATCACGCCCTTGGATGTGGCCCCGATGGCCGATGCCGGCATCACCGCCTACCGCGCCGCGAAAAAGGCCGCCAAGGCGCTGCGGCCCGGTGCCTATTGCGTGATCGTCGGTGTCGGCGGTTTGGGGCACATTGCGCTGCAATGCCTGCACGAAATCTCCGGCTGCCGGATCATCGCGGTGGACCGGGAACCTGCGGCCCGGAAGTTGTGCAAGGAACTAGGCGCGGATTTTGTGCTGGATGGCGGCCCGAACGTGGTCGAGGAAATCAAGCAGATCACCGGCGGCGGCGCGCAGGTGGTGATGGATTTCGTCGGCGAACTGGGTGTCGAAAACCTGTGCTGGAAGATGGTCCGCCCGGGTGGCGAGCTGATCATGATCGGCTACGGCGGCAAGATCGAAGTGCCAACCGCGCATCTGGTGATCAACGAGATCAACATCGGCGGCAGTCTGGTCGGCAACTATACCGAATTGGTGGAACTGATGGAACTGAATGCCGACGGCAAGGTGAAGATGCACTACAAGGAATATTCCTTGGATAACATCAATGTCGCCCTCGATGATTTCAAGAACCGCCGTTTTGCCGGGCGGGGCGTGATCGTACCGTAAAGCCGGTGCGGGCTGGTCCCGTGCCGAAAGGTCAGCCAACCAAATGCGCGTGGGGAGGAAAACATGAGCAGCGATGCAATCACCAAGGAACCACAGGCGGCAGCGGATCAGTGCTATCGCCTGATTTACCGCAGTCACAGCCTGTTGCCGCAAAACGGTAAGGATGAGGCGGCTCTGGTAGACATCCTGAAACAGGCGCGCACC
>JAYSSN010000124.1:0-4387 GCA_043720555.1 Rhodobacterales bacterium
GCCGGTCATCAGCCGGACCCGACACCATGTCCGGTGACCCGATCAGATGGGGTCAGGCGATCCGTCTGGATCAAAGGCATCCGGCGATGTGCCATCGACGGCCAATGCGCAAAAAACCATACGCTGCAGATCAATCTGAGTGAAGGGTTTGGTCAGTACCGGCGCATCGGTGAAACCCTCGATCAGTCCCCGGGCCCCGTAACCGCTAAGAAACAGAAATGGCACTTTTCGCGTGCGCAGCAAGTTTGCCACTGGAAAGGACTGAACTCCGGCCACGTTGATATCAAGGACCGCAAAGTCGATCTGACTTTGGCCAGCGGCGACCAGCGCTGCGGGCACGCGCGTACACAGGGCCACGATCTTGTGGCCAAGCTCGATCAGCATCTGCTCGATATCCAGCGCGATAAGCATTTCATCTTCGACAATCAGGATGTTGCGCGGTGCGATGCCGTCTTGGGTCGTCACAAGGTTACCTCCGACACTGTCGGAAGCGGCGCATCAAGTATGCATCTCAGTCCGGCGGGGTCGAACGAGATCGACACAGTGCCCTGTACATCCGTGGCAAGCACCCGCTCGACCAGACTGGACCCGAAGCCCCGGTGGACAGGTGTTGACACGGACGGGCCACCGCTTTCGATCCATTCCCAGACCAAAAGCGCATCTGGACCGGCTCCTTCCACGGACCACAGTATGTCAACCTTCCCTTCAGGCACCGAAAGCGCGCCATACTTGATGGCATTGGTACAAAGCTCGTGGATTGCCAGACTGAAGGTCAGCGCAACAGACGGCTTCAACCCGACATGTGGTCCAGTGATCTGAAAGCGGTTGGCGGTCTCATAGGGCTTGATCGTTGCGTTGATGACACTCGCCAGATCCGTCCCGGCCCAATTGCCATGAACAAGAAGGTCATGCGCCCGTGACATCGACATGAGCCGTGCGATAAATGCCTCACGCGCGATGGGCAGCGGGACAGTGCCAACCAATGTCTGCGAGGCGATCGCGCTGACAATGGCCAGCGAATTCTTGACACGGTGATTCAACTCTCCCACCAGAACCTCGCGGTGTTCTTCGGTGTGGCGCCGTTCGCTGATGTCGCGCGCAATTGTGGATGCGCCCGACAGCACACCGCTGGCGTTCCGCAGCGGCGAAGTGGTCAGCGATACCCAGACCGGGCTGCCATCCTTGCGACGCTTTTGCGTCTCGTGCCGCCGGGTATCGCCCCCTTGCCGGAAATGATCCAGGCTGTCGATGTGGGGGGCGACATCATCGGGCCAGTGCAGAAACTCCAGCGATTTCCCGATGACGTCCTGCACTTCATATCCGAACAGGGCAACGGCGCCGGGATTCCAGCTTGTCACGATGCCGTTGAGATCAATGCTGGTGATGGCGTCGCTTGACGCCTCGACAATTGCGGCAAGCTGACTGGCCGTCTGGTCGGCGTGCTTGCGCTGGGTGATGTCTTCGATCGAGAGCAAAATCAGACCGTCGCGCCCGCCTTCGCGGGCCAGCTTGCGCCCGTTGATCATCATGCAGCGATGGCCCAGTCTTTTGAATTCGTGTTCGATTTCGATATCGTTGAACGACTGGTCTTTGGCCAGCACCTCGGCCAGCAAGGTACGCAGCTTGGCGAAATCCCATTGGCCATTGCCCAACTCATAAACTCCGACGCCGATGGTTTCCGCAGCGGATACCTGAAACAGCACCTGAAAGGCCTGATTGGCGGACACGACCTTCAAGCCGTCATTCAGCACGAGAAGCGGCTGCCGCATCGTCTCGATGATGGCCTGCGCATAAATCCGCGCCTCGTCCTCGGCATCACGCGCCTTTTTGCTATCCGTCATGTCCAGAAAGGTGATGACGACCCCGGCGATGCGGTCATCCAGCGTGCGGTATGGCAACATCCGGCGCATATACCACCGACCCGTGGGGCCCGCGACCTCAGCCTCGATCACCGCCAGATTGCGCAGCACTCTGGTCGCGTCGACCAGCAGGTTTTCGTCCTCGAATTTGCGGGCAAAATGATCCAGCGGGCGACCGATATCACTGGGGCGCAGATCAAACAATTCCTGGGTGCCGGGCGCAAACCATTTGATGCAGAGCCTGCTGTCGATGAACAGGGTGGCGGTTTCGGTTCCGGCCAGCAGGTTGTTCAGATCATTGGTACTGTCTTCCAGTTCAAGGATCTTGTGCTGAAGCTGGCTGTTGACGGTGTGCAATTCCTCGTTGAAGGACTGCATTTCCTCTTTCGAGGTTTCCAGTTCTTCATTGGTCGATTGCAGTTCCTCGTTCATCGAAGTGGCTTCTTCGTTCGAGGCTTTCAGCTCTTCATTTGCAGTTTCAAGGTTCTCGATTGTGTTTTGCAGCTCGTCCCGCACAGCGTGCAATTCATCTTGCAACACGACGTCATCGGGCAAGCTGCTTGCTATGTCGATTGGAGCGGGCGAACTTGAGGTGTCGGGAACAAAACTGACAATAAGAAAACCCGACGTTTTGCCGCGATCCGGCAGCGGCGTTACCGTCACCCGCACGGATTGGTTGCCGCCAGTCTGACGGACCGCCCCGATGAAGCTGACTTCACGGCCTTCGCTGCCCGCCATCCGCACCGCCGTGCGCAACTTGTTGGTCAGCCCATCCCGGGTCATGGCGAACAGATCGCGGACCGGCTCTCCGGTCGGCTGTTCCAGATAGGGACCGGTTGATCCATGAAAGTAGATGACCCCACCCGCCCGGTCGATCAGCACGGCAGAGGGTGCAAAACGGTCGACCAGCGCGCGCCGGGCGAAATCGGCGGTTGCAAGCGGTGCCTCGGCGTGGAGAGCGGGCATAGCGGCTTCATGAGCCTTGGGTGTGCGACCCGCGGTGCTCTGAAAGGGAAAACTGATGAAGTCGAGGCGGGTCGGCCCCAGTTTTCGGTAGATCCGCCACTTTTTCGACAAGGGCGCAAACACCGCATCATGCCGCCCAATGGTTTCGGTGTTGCCAAGCAGCAGCGTTCCACCCTGATCCAACGCGTAATGGAACAGCGCAATGATGCCCTGTTGCGCCTCTGGCTCCAGATAAATCAGCAGGTTGCGGCAGCTGATCATATCCAGATGTGAAAAAGGCGGGTCGCTGAGCAGGTTTTGCTGGGCAAAGACCACGATACCGCGCACGTCCTTGCGGACGCGTGCTGTTGCCTCGTCTTCCTCAAAGAACCGGCGCCGGCGGGTGGCATCCAGACCTGCGATCGCCGCAACCGGATAGCTGCCATCACGGGCAATCGTCAGATTGTCTTCGCGCGCATCGGTGGCAAAGATCTTGACATCGAACGTCTTGCCCGCCTTTGCCGCCTGCTCTGCAATCAGCATCGCCAAACTATAGGCTTCTTCGCCGGTCGAACAGCCGGGCACCCAGGCCCGGATCGTGGCCCCATCGTCGCGCGCCGCGATCAACGGAGCAATGGTCAGGTCGGCCAGTGCCTTCCACGCCTCGGCGTCGCGGAAAAAGCTTGTGACATTGATCAGCAGGTCCTTGACCAGCAATGCTGCTTCGGGATGACTTTCGCGCAGCAGGTTCAGATAGTCCTGCAGGCCGCCGATATTGCTGAGGCCCAGCCGCCGCTGGATCCGCCGCTGCAGTGTGCTGCGGCGGTAATTGCCAAAGTTGTGCCCGGTGCGGGTGCGGAGCACCGTCAACACCTGATCTATCAACGGCTGTGCTGCACCGGCGGATGTTTCGCCCTGTTTTGGCCCTGCGATATAGGCATGGCGCAGGTAGCGCATCAAGACGTCGGGCATCTCCTCGGGGGCCAACGTGTGATCGGCCATGCCAGCGCGGATCGCGCTGGTGGGCATCCCGTCATATTTTGCCGTGGCCGGGTCCTGCACCAGGATCAGCCCACCTGCCGCACGCACCTCTTTCAACCCATCGGTGCCATTGCTGCCGGTCCCCGACAGCACAATCGCAATCGCGCGTTCGCCCTGATCCGCCGCCAACGACCGGAACAACACATCAACCGGATGCCGGTGACCGCGCTTTTCGGCGGGCTTGGTCAATTGCAGCACACCGTCAGCAACCGTCAAAGAACAATCGGGCGCGATGACATAGACATGGTTCGGCGCAATCACCATCCCATCGGCAACCTGCAGCACCGGCATTGCCGTATGCGCGGCCAGCACATGGGCCATCTGGCTTTCGCGGGTCGGATCAAGATGCAGCACCAGCACAAAGGCGGCACCGCAATCCGCCGGCATGGTATCGAAAAACTTGCCAAACGCCTCGATCCCACCTGCAGACGCACCCATTCCGACCACGATAACCTTTGGCGGCTGGGGCATGTCAGCCTCAACCAGGTCGGCAGACAGGTGCGGTAGTTCAGTATCTGGTGACATCGAAGGTGCCTGATGTT
>JAYSSN010000125.1:0-4386 GCA_043720555.1 Rhodobacterales bacterium
TGGACGACGAAATCCGGGCTGCGCGCCGACTGGGCGCTGGCCACGGCTGCGGTGAAAGCCGCACCCGAGGCGGGCAATGCGCTGCCCACGGATATGCAGGTGATCGGGGCCGTCAACCGCACGGCTACGGCGGCGACGGTGGTGATGGGGGCGGCGGGTACGATGCCGGGCGAACTGCACAAGATTTTTGACGCGACGCCCGGTGGGTTTCATATGGAATACGGCTTTTCCTGCATGGGGTACGAAATTGCGGGGGCGCTCGGCATCAAGATGGCGCGGCCGGATGCGGACGTGATCTGCATGGTGGGCGATGGCAGCTACATGATGGCGAATTCGGAACTGGCCACGGCGGTAATGATGGGAGTTCCGTTTACCGTCGTGGTGACCGACAACCGCGGGTACGGCTGCATCAACCGCCTGCAGGCGGGCACCGGGGGGGCTGGGTTCAACAACCTGCTCGATGACAGCTATCATGTGAACCCAAGCCACATCGATTTTGTGGCCCATGCGGGCTCGATGGGGGCGATTGCGGTGAAGGCGGCCTCGATCGCCGCGCTGGAGGCCGAATTGGTCAAGGCCAAGGCGGCGGATCGCCCGGTGGTGATCGTGATCGATACCGACCCCATGCCGTCGACCGAAGCGGGTGGTTCGTGGTGGGAAGTGGCGGTGCCCGAGGTTTCGGTGCGCCCCAGCGTCAATGCGGCGCGCAAAGGTTATGAAACAAAGCGGAAAACACAGCGGCTTGCCGACTGAAAACGAGGAATGCGATGATACGTTACGGCACCAACCCGATTGCGTGGTCCAATGATGATGACCAGACGCTTGGCGCGCATATCAGCCTGGACCAATGTCTTGATGAATGCGCGAAGATCGGCTTTGATGGCATTGAAAAGGGGCACAAGTTTCCGACCACGGTGGCGGGTCTGAAGGGTGTTCTCGACCCGCGCGGACTGGCCTTTGTGTCGGGCTGGCATTCGACGAACCTGCTGGTGAATGACATTGCCACGGAAAAGGCCGCGATGCAGCCGTTTCTGGATATCCTCAAAGGCATGGGCAGCGCGGTCATCATCGTGTGCGAGACATCGAATGCCATTCATGGCGCCGATCATCTGGCAGTGAACGACCGCCCGCATCTGCAGGATGCCGGCTGGCGCGCCTTTGGCCAGGGCATCGAGGCGCTGGCGGAATATGCGGCGGCGCAGGGGATCACCTTGGTGTACCATCACCATATGGGCACGATCGTGGAGGCGGAATGGGAGATTGACCGCCTGATGGCCGAAACCGGGCCGCATACGCATTTGCTGCTGGACACCGGGCATTGCTATTTCGGCGGCGGCGATCCGGTGCGTCTGGCCAGGCGCCACATGGGGCGGGTGCGGCATATCCATGCGAAAAACGTGCGGCCCGATATCCTGAAGCAGGTGCGCGAACAGGGGCTGAGCTTTCTTGAAGGGGTGCGGCGCGGGGTGTTCACGGTGCCCGGCGATGCCGAAGGCGTGGTCGATTTCCACGCTGTGCTCGAGGTGGCCGCGGCGCATGATTATCAGGGGTGGCTGGTTATCGAGGCAGAGCAGGATGCCGCGGTCCGCAGCCCGCTGGAGTATCAGGGCATGGGGCTGCGGGCACTGAAGGGGTTTGCGAAACGGGCGGGGCTGCGCGGGGCGTGATCGCGGACCGGGGGGCGCACCCCCGCGCAACTTTGATTGCTTGAACCACTGGCGCAGCCGGCGCTGCACCCGTGGGATGGTTCTGGGCAGAAAATGCTGGGTGAGGTGATGGAACTACTTCGCAAGCCGACTGGCACCCGTGGCAAGGTGCACGATATCAGCGCGGCCGATGCGGGCTGGGGATATGTCGGCTTTGGCCTTTATCGGCTGGAGCCGGGCGACCGGGTGGCCGAGGCCACGGGCAACCGCGAGGTGATTCTGGTGCTGGTCGAGGGCCGCGCACGGGTCACCGGCGGCGGGGCCGACTGGGGCGAGATGGGCGCACGGATGGATGTGTTCGAAAAGACGCCGCCGCACTGTCTGTATCTGCCGAACGGCACCGACTGGGCGGCCGAGGCTGTGACCGCCTGCACGCTGGCGGTTTGCAGTGCGCCGGGAACGGGCGGTCATGCGGCGCAGCGGTTGGGGCCAGAGGGCATTACCCTGACGGCGCGCGGCACCGGTGCCAACACGCGCCACATCAACAACATCGCGATGGAGGGGCGGGATGTGGCCGACAGTCTGCTGGTCACCGAGGTGTTCACCCCCGCAGGCAACTGGTCGAGCTATCCCAGCCACCGGCATGACGAGGATGATTTTCCCCGCATGACCTACCTGGAAGAAAGCTATTACCACCGGCTGAACCCCGGTCAGGGCTTTGGGGTGCAGCGGGTCTATACCGAGGATGGCACGCTGGATGAAACGATGGCGGTGAAAAGCCATGACGTCGTGCTGGTGCCGCGCGGGCATCATCCCTGTGGTGCGCCCTATGGCTATGAGATGTATTACCTGAACGTGATGGCAGGCCCGCGCCGGGCCTGGCGGTTCCAGAACGATCCCGATCATGACTGGATCTACCGGCGCGACAATCCCGCACCCTAAGCTTTTGGTTCCGTCAGCTTGACCGTCAGTTGCGGTGCCACGGTGCCAAGTTCGCGTTCCACGATTGCGCGGTTCGGCAGCGACGGGCCCTGCACGATGACAATGCCCCGATACCCCAGCCGTTCCAGCCGTTGCAGTGCGTCGATTGCATCAAAGTCAGGTCCGAACAGCGGAAGAATCACCAGTTCCGGCAATACCGTGCTGAAAAGTTTGGCATCAAGCTGCTGAAATCCGAGGCTGATGATTCGCAACGCGGCGTCCAGATTGCCCGGACCGGCGCCATCGAGGATCAGGACGGTGCGCGTGCCATCGTCAGGCAGATCGGCCGCAGACATCACTGCCCCGCCTCGTCAGGGGTGTACGGATCGTATGGCATCACCCCTCCCGCGAGGTCGTCTAATGTGCTGTGGCACATGGTTAATGTGGCAGCTTTACCGCGAACGACGCGCGGGGAAAGCGGAAAACACATTCTGCCCGCGGTGGGTGTGACTTTTCTGTATCGCGGTAGACAGGTCGGAATAACACTGGCAGTGATGCAGCCATGGAAAACCAACTGCTCCGGTCCGTGATTGATGCGTTGCCGCAGCCCGCGTTTGTGGTCACGCGGGCCGAGCGGATCGTTGTCGTGAATGCCGCCGCGCGCGGGTTGTTGGGGCCGAATGCCGAAGGGCGGCACTATGGCATGAGCCTGCGCCAGCCATCTGTCGTTGCGGTGATAGAGGCGGCGCTGCAGCGCGGCGAGGCCGGGCAGGGGCGCTTTACGGTGCTCGGGCCGTCGTCCGAGTCGGTTTACCGGCTGCTGGTCAAGCCGGTGAGCGGCGACGGCGAAGATGGTGCGCTGTGCGTGTTCGAGGATATCAGCGATGCTGAACAGATGGGCCAGATGCGCCGCGAATTCGTGGCGAATGTCAGCCATGAGTTACGCACGCCGCTGACCGCCCTGCTGGGGTTCATCGAAACGCTGCGGGGGGCGGCAAAGGACGACCCGGTGGCCCGGGATCGCTTTCTTGGCATCATGGAGCGTGAGGCGGGCCGGATGAACCGGCTTGTCAGCGACCTGCTGCACCTGAGCCGGGTCGAGGCGGCGGAACGTCTGCGCCCGGCCGCCGCGGTCGACGTGGTGGCGACGCTGATGACCACGGTGGCCACGCTGCGCGCGATGACCGAGGCTGCGGGGGCGCGGGTCGAAGTGTCGGGCGAACCTGGCCCGGTGATGGTGCCGGGCGATTCCGATCAACTGGTGCAGGTGTTTCAGAACCTGATCGAAAATGCCGTAAAATATGGCGGTCCGGGGGGCGTCGTGTCGATCACACTGCGGCGGGCCCAGGAACCTGCGATCGGCGGTGCGGTCGTGGTGATCGCCTTTACAGATCAGGGCGAGGGGATCGATGCGCTGCATATTCCCCGCCTGACCGAGCGATTCTACCGGGTCGACACCCATCGGTCGCGCGAAAAGGGTGGCACGGGCCTCGGTCTGGCCATTGTGAAGCATATCGTGAACCGCCACCGCGGGCGGCTGCGGATTGAAAGCGCGTTGGGGCAGGGCAGTACTTTCACGGTTATCCTGCCGGAATCGTGAACCAAACCCGCCACCGCCCCAGCGCGCTCTGACCACGGGCATCAGCCGTCATGAAACTGTTACACAACTGTCGCAAAAGCGTGGTGAACGGCACCTAGACGAGGCAGGTGTCGCCCAAACGCGGGCGAACGCTGACAGGACCATTGCAGGAGCAACCGATGTCCCTTCTGAAAATTTCTGCTTCCACCATTGCCATCGTCGCAGTCTCTGCGACGTCCG
>JAYSSN010000126.1:0-4359 GCA_043720555.1 Rhodobacterales bacterium
ACCCCGTACAGATCGCGCGCCCAATGGATATCCTTGGCGCCCGCATCTGCCAGCCGGTCGATCTCGACCCCGGCGAGGGTCAGATCGTCCGATGCCGCAGCATCAAACACCCCGTCGACAAAGACCACTTTCAGCCGGTCAATAGCGCCGAACACCGCGGTTTCATCGCCCATATCAAACACTGCGGCCACGGGGGCCTGCGGCGTTGTCAGCGTCGCGGGGTCAGTGTAACGCCAGTATTCATCGCGTTTCAGCGGCATGCCCATCACGGTCAGGCGCGCCAGCGCGTCGGCCTGCGCCATCCCCAGCCAGCCGGTGCGCGCATGGGCAAGCCCCGCTATCCGCGCCGCCAGTCCATCCGATTTCGCCTGCGGCAGGGCCATCAGACACCCTCCGCCAGAATATCGGCATAGCCGTTGTTTTCAACCTCAAGCGCCAGTTCCGGCCCGCCCGTCTTGATGATCTGCCCGGCCGCCATGATATGCACCACGTCAGGCGCGATGTGGTCGAGCAGGCGCTGATAATGCGTGATGACAAGAAATGACCGCCCGGCCGAACGCAGCGCATTCACCCCTTCGGCGACCAGCTTCATGGCGTCGACGTCCAGCCCTGAATCGGTTTCGTCCAGAATGCACATCTTCGGTTCAAGCATCGCCATCTGCAGGATTTCATTGCGCTTTTTCTCACCACCCGAAAAACCCACGTTCACCGGGCGCTTCAGCATATCGGCGTCGATCTTCAGGGTTCTGGCCTTTTCACGCACCAGTTTCAGGAAATCGCCGGCGCTGATTTCCGCCTCGCCCCGCGACTTGCGCTGCGCGTTGATCGCCGTGCGCAGAAACGTCATGTTGCCCACGCCGGGAATTTCCACCGGGTACTGGAACGCCAGGAACAACCCCGCCGCCGCTCGTTCTTCGGGCTGCATCGCCAACAGGTCCTGACCGTCCAGCGTGGCGGATCCCTCCGTCACTTCATAGCCATCGCGGCCCGACAGGACATACGACAGCGTGGATTTTCCCGACCCGTTCGGGCCCATGATCGCATGCACCTCACCCGGCCCGATCGACAGGTTCACGCCGCGCAGAATGACCTTGTCTTCGTCCGACAGTTTCACATGAAGGTTGTTGATTTCCAGCATCGTCGTCACCTTTCCAATTTTTCATTCTGCCGGGCGTGGGCCCGAAAGCGGGGAAGTCGTCGGTCGTCGGGTGATTGCCCTGACCGGTTGCAAAAAGCCCCCCGCCGTCATTGCGCACCATCCCGTGCCGCGCGCAGATTTGCCTCGACTGCCTTGGCAACCTGTTCGGTCATGTCGGCAATCTCTTGATCCGTCAGAAACGCCAAAGATTCGGTCATCCGCCCCAGATACGACAGGCTGCCCGCGATCCGTTTTGCGACCGCCCGCGCAAAGTGCTGTCGCGATTGCACCGGATGGAACACACCCGGTTCGGTCAATCCGTCAAAACTGTCAAGCAGCATGTCAGGGTCAGCGCGCAGTTTGCGCTGGCGCAGCCACTCAGGTACGATGTCCACCAGTACTGCCGTGGTCAGGGTCCGGTCAGCCTTCACATGGCTCCACACAAACGCCTCGTCATTGGCAAAGCGGCGCGATGGTACCGCTTGCGCACTGTAGATTTGGCGCAGCGCAAACAGCTTGTCCAGTGCAAGGCCCGACACCCGCGTCAGCGCGAACAGGCAGCGATAGCCCTGCAACCCCGTCAGCGTGACGGCAAAGCGGTGGTGCGGACCAAGCGCCTCGGTCTCGGCCCCGATCAGATCGACGGGATGTTCGCCGGTCCGGGCAAAGAACTCCGCAGGATCTCCGGTGAACAGCACGTCCGGCTCGATGATCCAGTAGAAATCCGCGTCCGGCCGGGCTTGGCGCAACGCGTACAGAAAATAGTCGCCGCAGCGCCAGCCGTAATCGCTGATCCGCCGCAGACCGTTTTGTTCAACCCACGCATCCGTCAGATCCACCACCGGGATCGGCGGCACGACATCGGGTTTTCGGTTGTGAAACACCACGCACAGATCGTCGCCGAACACCGGCATCAGCTGTGCCATGATCCGGTCTTCCTGATCGCCCCAGACATGAGTGCGGATCGCCGCAATCACCTTCATGTCAGGCCTCCCGTTTCAGGGATGCGGGCAGTTCTGCCAGATAGCGCGCCGCCGACCCCTGCTTGATCGCCCGCCGCTGTTGCAGCGCATCCAGACAAAACAGCGCAAGGTCCGCATCCAGCACCACCAGATCGGCCAGCAGCGCAAGCCGGCACAACTGCACATCGCTGTAGGCCGAAAGGTTGGACAGATCCCGGACATAGAACGCATCGCCATCCAGAACCTGCCGCCGCGTCATCGGACGCAGGCCGTCTGACGCCGCACATTTCAGCGGAACGCGCTTCAGGAACGCGAAGTCATGGAACAGAAAGCCCTGCCCGCGCAATTCGGCGTCCAGCCCCGCAAAGCACGGCTCGCCCTCATACAGCGGCACAAAGCGTACTTCGGTCTGGACCAGCACTGCATCCATCAGCCGATCCCGGCCATTGGCAATGATCATCGCCTCGGCACCCTGCACGTCGATCTTCAGAAAATCGATCCGCTCCAGTCCGGGAATGTCATCCAGACGCCGCGTGCTGACCTTTTCCACCCCGGTTTCGCGCGTGGCCCGCCCAAATCCCAGCAAGGCCGCGACCGGCCTGTTCACCCCGAACAGCGAGGCAAAGCCGGAATGGTGAAAGATGTGCAGTTCGGCCTCACCCCCCGCACCCAAGGCATAGGGGTGATAGGTTTCATTGTCGGATTTGCGTGCCATCAATTCGGCCAGCGGGCCGGGCTGCGGCTCAAACCCCGTGACATGGCACAGCCCCAGATCGAGCATCCGCCGATAGGGCGCATCGCCTTCGATCGGGTTGGCACCGATATCGACCACGCTCACCTGCCCGATGTCGCGCAGCAAGCGGCGCAGAAAGGCCGTCGCCTGCGGCCAGGGGCCATGTTTTTTGATCCGTGCAGCCACTAGTTAACCCTCCAATACGTCGCGGCGGCCTGTGTACAAGGCGCTTCGGTCGCGGCCCCTGTCAGAGCGACAACCGGCACCGGTGGCACGATATGGGGCTTGCGGTTGTGAAACACCACGCAACGATCTTCGCCGACCACGGGCTGTACCTGCGCCATCGTCCGGTATTCCTGATTGGTCCCGGCGCTGGTGCGAATTGCGGCGATCACCTTCACGTCGAGGCTCCGGTTTCAGGACGACTGCCGTCGCGCTCGCTTTCAACTTCCGCAGCCATGCGTCGCACGACCCGCGGCGGCAATGACCGCAAGACATAGTTCTTGTTGCTCCGGTAGCGTTGATGCTGCAGATCAACCGCATAGGCGTTGTCAGCCACCCAAGCCAGAAACGCGGCTTCGTTTTCCAGATCGACCTCGACGATCAGCCACGGCCGCGCGCGCGCGATCACTGCTGCAAGACCGGACAGAACCTTGATTTCCATCCCTTCAACATCAATCTTGATGAGGTCAGGCTTGCAATCTGCCAGCATGTGATCGCCGCTGCGCACCTGCACAGAACCCGCACCCGGCAACATCCGCGCGCCGCCAAGGTTGCGCTCGCGCTGTTCCATGGCATAGCCACCTTCCGCCTTGTCGCCGACCCCAAACCCCAGATGCGACAGATCGAACCGGCCTTGCAGCCCATTGGCCAGCAAATTGGCGATCAACAAATGATAAGCCGGAGGGTTTGGCTCGAACGGGATTACCCGGGCCCCCAGATAGCGTGCGGCGTAAAGACTGTGATTGCCGATATTGGCGCCAATATCGACAAAGGTTCCGCCAAAAGGCAGCACGCGCTTGATGACTGAAAGCTCAATCTCTTCGTAAAAGCGGCCTTCACGATGGGCGCGTTGAATGGGGTCGCGCTCCATCGTCGTGGTGAAATGCATCGACTGCCCGTGGATCACACAATGCGTGCTGGTCACGCCGCGAAATCCGACGGGGCGGCCATCTGCGACAGCGGCGCGCAACTCGTCGAGCGAAAGGGCGGTGATGTCAGCGTCATTGGTCATCATCAAACTCGTTCAAAGTGGCTGCATGACGGCTTTGACGAAAAGCCGCAGCCAAGGCAAGGACATGGCGGTCGGCTGTAAGTCAAACTGCGCCATACGCCCGATCTGCGCTGACGGCTGCACCAGTCTTTCGACGTGATGATAGGGTTTGCGATCCGCGTAGTCGTCCATCAGAACACGCACCGGCCGGGCGATGCGGACCATCACCATCAACAGGCATGCCAGCCGGAACCGCCCGTCAATCAGCACCAGATCGGGATGCTGAAAATCCGCGCGCTCCCAAACCGATGCA